>JAHJUF010000259.1 GCA_018829095.1 Pseudomonadota bacterium
CAATTCGGTGTCCGGGCATATCTTTTCAGCCAACGGGATCATCATATCCCTGGCCCTGACGGACATTTCCTGTTTCCAAAGGAAAGCGTCCTTGTCGTCGTCTTCGATGGTCGGATAATCAATCATGAATCCCATGGTGCTGTGCGTTCGGGCATACTCCTCGCAGTTGTCCAAAGGGTTCAGGACGAGGTTCTTATCCCGCTTCCCAGGCTTCAAATGCTCGCAAAGAAGAACGAGCCCTCCCTTTTCGAAGCATTTATAAGCCTGGTATCCCCCTGAATCGGAACAAACCAGCCTCTTGCCCTTCAGGCGCTCCGCCTTCGGGCCGGAGATCGGATACTGTTTGTTGATCATAAGGCAATCAGCCAACTCGGGGGCGACCCCTTCGCTGGGGCTCATGACCGGCAAGTGCAAGAAAACGCATGGTTCTTTCATTGGGCACCTTTCTTTCCTACCGATTTTCGGATGCGCATTTCCGAAAGTATCTTGTTAAAAAAGCGGCATGCCTTAACAACCGAATCAAATTGTTCGCAAATGGCCTCATCGGCGGGGGCTTTATCGGATAATATCTCGCCCAAATCCTCCGTGGCTGAGAGGATCTCGGCATATAGGTCTCGCAGAGCCTTAAAGTCTCTTTGGGGAACTATTTTCTTCTTACGGGGCGGCTTCGGAGGCGGATCACCTTTGCCCTTTGATTTCTGAGGGTTGTCATCGCCATGGATCGCCTCATAAGCAATTGGGCCAGCAATCTTTTCCTTTTCCCTGCGAGGCATTGGGCGTCCCCGTTTTTTCTCCAGCTTCTTCACCTTCCGGCGGATTTTCTTCCCAAGGTTGGGATGCTCTGTCGACAGCCGCCGGATCTTCTTGGTGCCCATGCCCTTGGGGTAATGTTCCGCCAGACCTGCAATCCCATAGGAACCAATGCGTTTCCCGAATGTGAGAAGCTCTCGGATGGTCCCTATCTTAATGCCAGTTTCGGCATGGATTAGCTGGACCTCACTTACCCAGTCCTTTTTGCCCCTGCGTTTGCCACCGTGCCGACAAACCCGATCCCCGAAATCCCTGTGGATATGTCTGGACAATTTCAGAAGCCGATATGAGCGTTCAAAATTGGTCATCGGCTTACTCAACTGGGCCATGTCTTTCATATTAGCCATAAGGATTTGGGACAGTTTGAAAGCGGTGCCGACAATAATGCACGGAAATTTTGTTACCCCCTGCTTTGTCCAATAGCGGTAACGTCGGTAGCCGTGCTTGAGCGCGGGCTTTTTTCCAGGACGATGCACAAGCTCAAGGGGGTCAAGGTTCTCGACCGTTTTTAAGTCCTGATAATTGTCCCTCCTATGAAGGCGCTTCAGAACTATCGGAACCCCAAACTCCTCCCGCGTAAGGTAAACGATCCCCTGTTCATCACACGGGTCCAGGCGCAATTTATTTCTAACGATACGATCCTTTTCCTCCTCGGATAGGTCTTGATCAGCAGAAGGCATGCTGGTTTCATGTCCGGCATTGCCGGGCTTGAAAGTCTTCTTGGATTTCATCGTCATGGTTCTGCTCCTTTTTAATGTGGGAAAAAAGCCATCAGCGCGAAGCTGATAGCCTTGCATTTACAATTAGGGGCCGGGTCGCCCATGCTACCAACGACCCGGCCCCGGTAATTCAGTTGCCCGCCGCCCTCGTCTCCGTCGCCCCCTCTTGGGCGATCACAGGCGGCCAGAATGGTCGGGCCTGCGCGAGGGCATGCTCCAGTTCCGCGATGCGCCGGTCCTTGTCCTCGATCTCTCTCTCCAACTCGGACACCCTGGCACGGAGCCGTTCGATTTCATCAGCTTCCTCGGGCTCCTCCGTCCCAGACATCGGTGCGGCGGGTTCGACGGATGGTTTTCCGATATTGTTGGTTTCCATGGTTTTGCCGTTTTTGCACTTCCGCCGGGACGGGAACTGATAACCGTTTTCAGCCAATTCCTTTTTCAGGGCGCTGACCATCGGCTGCGACACTCCGCAATGCTCTGCGATTCTATGGTCGGTCCAGGTTTTCCATTCCTTGTCCATGAGGAGCATGCTGACGGCCTTCCTCTTGTCTGCGTTTGTCCGCCGGAGGCCATGGCGTGTGTTGGCACCGGCCGCGAAGAGCAAAGCCTCACGAGCACCACCTTCATGAACGATGGCGGATATCACGGTCTTGCCCGCCTCAAGGGCGGCTTGGTGACGATGGAAGCCATCCACGAGGCGGTAAAGCGTGCCATCGTGAAAGGTTACGATGGGCGGGAAGGTGTTGCCCCCCAACATGCGTTCGGCGTAGTCTTTGACCGTCGCCCGGTCCAGTTTCTCTCGGCACTGGACCTGTGGATCGGCATAGACCTTGGAGATGTCGAGCGTGGTGGGAATTTTTTCGTCGGTCATAGTTTCCTCCTTTTCTTGCGACGGGGCTGGTGATCCCTAATCCGCAGGATTTCTGGTCTTTTCCGTTGTGGATAAAAAAAGCCGCCAGCGGGCGGCTGGCCTATTTGGATCAATTTTTGGAATAGGGGTTATAAGTGCCCTCGCTCCGGTTCGGTTTTTGGCCTTGACTTTATCCATGCCTCGATCTCCTCTTGTCTCCAACCCACTGCCCCAGGTGTCAGCCTTACTGGGCGCGGGAAGGTCCCGGCGGCAATAGCGGCATATAGGGAGGAGCGCTTTAAGCCCACCAACTCTTCCACGTCGCGGCGGCGAAGAATCCGGGGGAGGTTCATTTGGATGCCCTCCGATCCCTTTTTTTCATTCTTTCGGCAGCTTCTTGTGGATCAAATCGATGGTACTTCCCGGCCTTAAAACCCCGGATGCTTCCAATGCCAGTATTACTGGTTAATTCCATCGGTTTTCCTCGCTTTAAAAATAAATAGGGCCATGACCAAATGGCCACGGCCCTATTCATCGGGCAATACCAAAGCAAATACAATAGGTTAACAATGGAATTATGTTACAATTTTCTGGATTTCTTGAAAGGTGTTACACTTTTCTTATTTCCTAAATTGAAAGCCTTCAGGGCGTTCTATGCCAGCGCCGAGATCCAGGGGAGGGTGGTGGGTTGCCCCACGAGGTGGGCGGCGATGGCCAAGGTGAAGCGGAGGCAGGTGGAGAGATCGCGTCTGCGGCAGGTGTGCTTCAGGTAGAGGATGCGCTCGACCCAGCGGTCGCTCTTTTCGCTCCAGGTGCCCAGGCACAGGCTGCGCTTCCGACAGATGACGGGATAGCGGAGTGCTCGCTCTGCGCGATTGTTGGTGGGCTCCATCCCTTTCTCGGACTTGACCAGCCACATGCTTTCAATCTCGTTTACGAGGCTTCGGGCCAAGATTAGTCTTCATTCCCTCGGCCATAGTTTTAAGAAAGGAGAGGCGGGGCAGGCAATTGAAGGCTTTCCCTAAATCAAATTATCCTCATCAAGATAGTTGAGGATGCTTTTTAAACTACATGTGATTTCCATTTTTTTCGAGACTCTACGCGCTATGTCGCTTTTTTTCAGTCCCGTTATATCGCCTATCTTTTGGAAAGCCTCTATTACTTTTGCTTTTTTCTCCACTCTATTTTTTCTTGCCCCTTCATGTCCCTTCCTTAATCTGTCCAACTCAGGTCCTTTTATGGCTGAAATTATAGCAGAATCTGAAATAACATTCGATAATTTCAATACTATTGATCCCATCCTCATTGTTATCATAGGATCAATTATAAATTTCGGATGAAGGTTAGATGCTATAAAGAAAAATAGATAACAAATCAAAAAATCAAGTTCAAAGGTTTTTGTATTATATTTTGGAGCGCTATATATAACTTTATCATCGATGAACTTAGGAAATCTTATCGGAAACGCATCTATCACCAATGGTAAAGAATCTGCATAATAGCCTTGAGGAGCAGAAAAAAACTGCAACATTTCTTTAAATTCTCTGAAATCATTTTCTGTTTCCAATTCTACTAATCCCAATGTAAGCATATGCTCGAAAGGATCGAATTGTATCTCTTTCTCTGCACTATTCCAAGATTTTAACAACTCTTTAAATTTACGCTCTTTATTATAAAAAGATAAATTATATAATGTTGTATATTTTCTATATTTAACTAAAAATAGTCGAATTTCATTTAAGAAAAAATTTGCTGAATCGGTATAGTATTTATATTTATTATTATGTGATTTTAGAATAAATTTATCTAAATAACCAAAAATACTATATATATTACTACGAACATTTTTTTCATACCAAACCAATAGATTCATTTCTTCTTCGCTCCATTCTGCAGTTCTGGGATCTTTTGAAAATTTTGCATGGTCTTCAACTAAAAAAGGCTCAGATCCATTGCTAACCCTGGGTTTTTCCTCTTTTCCCTTCTCTTCCATGGTTACACCTCCTTATGATCATGCAGTCCTTAACGGAATTATCTTCACTTGGTCATTCTGGAGCAAGGTATCCAAATAGTCCGCCCACGCCTGGAGCATCTTCCCGCGTTGCTCAAGGTAGGTGGTCCGGTTGTAGGCCCGGCCCAGGGGGTCCCGGACGGCGTGTGCAAGCTGCATTTCGATGATCTCCACCGGAAATCCCAGGCGCTCGGCAAGGACCGTGCGGGCCATGGCGCGGAATCCGTGGCCGGTCATGGAGCCCTTGTAATCCAGGCGGTGAAGGGCCGCGTTGACGGTGTTCTCGCTCATGGGCCGGGCCAGGGTCCGGGCGGACGGGAAAACATACTGCCCGTGGCCGGAAAGACTCTGCATTTCGTGCAACACCGCCACGGCTTGCCGGGGCAGGGGGGTGAGGATGGTAGCATCCTCCGGGGCCAGCCCGCTTTTCCTCTTGCTCGGCGTGTAATTCCAGGTCGCGGCGTCCAGGTCGAAGTCAGCCCACACGGCCTTGCGTAGCTCGCCAGGACGGCAGAAGAGGATGGCGGCAAGACGTAGGGCTCCACGGGTCAGGGGTTGCCCTGAATAGGCGTCTATGGCCCTCAAAAGGGGGGCAATCTCGCCGGGGTCCGTGATGGCGGGGTAATGGCGGGTTCTGGAGGGGACAAGAAGGTCCCGAAGGTCCTGGGTCGGGTCCCGGTTGCAACGGCCCGTTGAAATCCCGTACCGGAATATCTGGCCGCCCAGGCTTTTCAGCCGGTGGACGGTATCAAGGTGCCCGGTCTTTTCCACCCGGCGCAGGATGTCCAGGTATTCCGGCGCGGTGATCTCCGAAATGGGCCGCCTGCCCAGGGGCGGAAAAACGTGAAGCTCCAGGCGGCGAAGGTTCCGCTTGGAATGGGACCCCACTACCCGGTGGGCATGGACGCTGCTCCACCACTCCCGGGCCACGGCCTCAAAACTGTTCGCGGCAGCGTCGGACTGAATCTGCTTTTGAGCCTTCCGCTTGTCGCCCGGGTCAACCCCCTGGCCTAAAAGCTCCCGGGCCTCTTCCCGGCGCTTCCTGGCGTCCTGCAAGGACACCTGGGGGTACACGCCCAGGGAAAGGAGTTTTTCCCTACCCCCAAAGCGGTACTTCATGCGCCAATACTTTCCGGCCGCTATGACGTGGAGGAAGAGCCCGCCACCATCGAAAAGCTTTTGGGTTTTCCCCTGGAACGTGGCGGATCGGACTTCGGCGGCGCTCAAGGTATCCTTGGTGCGGGGCATGGCGGGGTCCTTCCATTAGCGGGTTCTGGGGGTATCGGATTTCTTGCTACCCCCATCTACCCCTAAAAATACCCCCAAATACCCCCGGAAGTCAACGGAAAGATAAGGACAGGCTCGGATAGGGATGGAAACAGAGAAGCCCGCCAACCTTGGGGTTGCGGGCTTCTCTCGGACTGCTTCGGAATGTTCTTTGGTGGAGATGAGGGGGCTCGAACCCCTGGCCTCGGCATTGCGAACGCCGCGCTCTCCCAGCTGAGCTACATCCCCATTCCCGATTCAAGGTGCTTCGTATACCAGAGCCGCCACGGGCGGTCAAGGGGGTTTTGGGCTTTCGGCCACTTGGCGCGTGGGCGGAAATCCTTGATCCGCACAGGTGTTTGGTTGTCCGGTCCCGGGGCTGTTCCCGGCGGCGGGTCCCGGTCAGGCAGGGCGGTTCACGACGGGCCTTCTCCGGTTCCGTAGTAGGCCAGGATGGCGTTCACCAGGCCTGGAATGGTGTATTCGTCCGCCTCCACCGCCGGGGAAATCCCGTAACCTCCCAGGGTCTCCGCCGTGATGGGGCCGATGACGGCGGCTGCGGCGGTTTTCATGAGGGGGGCGAACCGGCCTTCGGGGAACAGGGCCGCGAAGTTGTCCACCGTGGACGAGCTGGTGAAGGTCACCATGTCCACGGTGCCGTGCTCCAGGCGCTCCAGGATCTCGCTTCCGTTTTCCGTGCCCGCCAGGGTGTCGTAGACCGCCACCTCGTCCACCACCGCGTCCATGCGCCGAAGCTCCACGGGCAGCACGGGACGGGCCAGACGGGCCCGGGGCAGGAGCACTTTTTTGCCAGCCATGTCGTGGGAGGCGAAAGCCCGGACCACGGATTCGGCCCGGAAGGTTTCGGGCACCAGGTCCGTGCGCAGGCCGTGGGCCAACAGCCTCTCCGAGGTGGCCGGTCCAATGGCCGCGAGCCGGGCATTGGCCAGCGCCCTGGCGTCCAGGCCCTTTTCCAAAAGCCGGGAAAAGAAGAGGTCCACTCCGTTCACGCTGGTGAAGGCCAGCCAGTCGTACTGGGAAAGGCGGCTGATGGCGTCGTCCACCGGGCCCCAGTCTTCGGGCGGGGCCACCCGGATGGCCGGGACCTGGATGCACTCGGCCCCCAGGTCCGCGAGGCGCTCCACCAGGTCCGAGGCCTGGGCCCGGGACCGGGTCACCACGATGCGCCGCCCGAACAGGGGCTTTTTCTCGAACCAGTTCAGCGTGTCCCGCATGGCCACCACGCCCCCCACCACCAGGACCGCCGGAGCGGCCATGCCTGCGGCCTCGGCGGTTTCGGCGATGCTGGAGAGGGTGGCGGTGACGGTCCTCTGGCGGGCGGTGGTGCCCCAGCGCACCAGGGCCGCCGGGGTCTCCGGGGGACGGCCGCCCTCCATGAGCCGCCGGGCGATGTCCGGCAGGTTCTTCACCCCCATGAGGAACACCAGGGTGCCCCCCTCGGCAGCCAGCTCCTTCCACCGGATGCTGGAGTCCTCCTTGTCCGGGTTCTCGTGGCCGGTCACCAGGGTGACGGTGGAGGTGAGGCGGCGGTGGGTCAGCGGAATGCCCGCGTAGGCAGGGGCCGCTATGGCGGAGGTCACCCCGGGCACGATCTCAAAGGGCAGCCCCGCCTCGGCCAGGACCTCGGCTTCCTCGCCCCCGCGCCCGAAGATGAAGGGGTCGCCGCCCTTGAGCCTCGCCACGGTCTTTCCCTGGGAGGCTTTCTCCACCAGGAGGCGGTTGATGCCGTCCTGGGACAGGGTGTGGTCCCCGCCCTTCTTGCCCACGTAGATGATTTCCGCATCGGGCCGGGCGTGGTCCAGCAGGGCCGGGGCGGCCAGGTAGTCGTACACAACCACGTCCGCGCGCTTGATGCACGAAAGCCCCTTGACCGTGATGAGCCCGGGATCGCCGGGACCCGCTCCTATGAGATAGACCGTGGCCATGATGGTTCGCCTGTCGGGATAGAGGGATGGGTCATGGATTGCAGGCCAGGATGCGGTCCAGGATCTCCCGGCCGCCCCGGGCCAGCAGGCGGTCCGCCAGTTCCAGGCCCAGGGCCTCGGCCCGTTCCGGGGGGGCCGTGGCCGTGGCCTTCACGATGGGGGCGCCCGTAAGGTCCGCCACCAGGCCCGTGAGGCTGAGGACGCCGCCCGACAGGGTCGCCTGGGCGGCCACGGGGATCTGGCACGAGCCTTCCATGCGCAGGAGGAACGCCCGCTCGGCGGTCACGGTGATCCGGGCCAGGGGGTCGTTCAAGCTTTCCACCAGGGGGCCGGTAACAGGGTCGTTGGCCCGGATTTCCACCCCCAGGGCACCCTGGCCCGCTGCCGGGAGCATGACCTCCGGGGGCAGGACCTGGGTGATGCGGTCCGCGAGGCCCAGGCGGCGCATGCCCGCCGCAGCCAGGACCACGGCGTCCAGCCCCTGGGTTTCCAGCTTGTTCAACCGGGTGTCCAGGTTGCCCCGGATGTCCCGGATGTCCAGGTCCGGCCGAAGAGCCAAAAGCTGGGCCCGGCGGCGGAGGCTGGAGGTGCCCACCCGGGCTCCCTGGGGCAGGTCCGAAAGCCCCGAGGCCTCCCGGCACACCAGGACGTCGGACGGGTCTCCCCTCTCGGGCACCGCGCCGATGATCATGCCCTCCAGGAGTTCAGCGGGCACGTCCTTCATGCTGTGCACGGCGAGATCCACCCGGCCGTCGGCCAGGGCCTCCTCGATCTCCTTGACGAACAGGCCCTTGCCCCCCACCTTGGCCAGGGGCACGTCCAGGATCTTGTCCCCTTTGGTGCGGATGATGACGAGTTCGCATTCCGAACCCCGGGCGGCCAAAAGGCCCGCCACGTGCCGGGCCTGCCACAGGGCGAGCGGGCTTCCCCGGGTGCCGATCTTCAGCTTTACGGGGGCGGGCATCAGTGTCCGCAGCTCCCGCAGGAGCCGGAGGAACAGGTCCCGCAACCGGAGGTTCCGGCGGCCATCTTCACGGGCTGGCCGGCCCCGCCCTTGCTCACGAACCCGCAGGCGCTCATGAGGCGGTGCACGTTCCGGTCCTGGCACTTGGGGCACTGGGGCTTGTCGCTTCCCAGGAGGAGCTGTTCAAAGTCCTTGTTGCATTTTTCGCAGTGGAACTCGTAAATCGGCATGGAACCTTCCTTTCGGCCTGGGATATCACGCTCCCCGGGCGGTTTTTGGCAATCGGATTACTATATGCCCCCCACTCCCGCCCGTCAACTTGGCGGGCGGCCTTGAGATACTCGCGTTCCTGGGCTATCCAGGGGTGGAGGGTGCCAGGGGCGCGGGTTTTTCGCCCGGCCATGGACATCCCGCATGGTTGCGCGGCCCCAGGAGGGTGTTTTTTTCTCTGCGTAATCTTTGATGGTCATGCAGCAAATCCGAACTTTACCAAAACCGTCATTCCTGCGAAGGCCGGAATCCAGTTTTTTCAATGAGTTACAAAGGCCATGGATCCTGGCTCCCCGCTTGCGCGAGGACAGGCTCCGCCGGGATGACGACTTTTTGCATCTCCATCAATCTTTGATTTTTCGTTTTTGAAATGTATGGCCAGGCGGCTGGATTCATAAGGAGCGGACAGGATGGAGAGGCACGTGGTGCTGGTTGGCCCCGAGATCCACTGGAACACGGGGAACGCGGGCCGGACCTGCCTGGCGGCCGGGGCACGTCTGCATCTCGTGCGGCCCCTGGGGTTTTCCCTGGAGGAACGCCAGGTGCGCCGGGCGGGGTTGGACTACTGGGACCGGGTGCCCCTTTTCGTCTGGGACAGCTTCGGGGACTTTCTCACGGCCTTGGACCCCGGCCCGGGGGAGGTGGTCCTGTTCGCCAAACGGGCTCCCCGGCCTTTCTGGGACATGGAGAAGCGCGAGCGCATGATCCTGGTGTTCGGCTCCGAGACCCAAGGCCTTGCCCCGGAAGTGCTGGAACGGTTTCCGGGGGCCGCGTTCCACATCCCCAGCCGGGGGGACGTCCGGAGCCTGAACCTCTCCACGGCCGTGGGCATCGCCCTGTACGAAAGCCTCCGGGGCACGGCCCCTCCCCATGCCTGGGGGGAATAGGGCGGGGCCAGGCTCCCCCCTTTATCGGCAGCCCCCCCTTTTTCCAGGCAGAGCCCCCCTTTGAAAAGGGGGGAATCCATGGAAAAAGGGGGCACCTTCCTGGGTCGCCTTGGGAGAAGAGGAGCAGGAGAAGGGGCACGGAATCATGAACGAATCGAAGAAAAATCAGGGGTGGGTTGTGGGCGTTGCGCTCCTTGATCCCAGCCTGGCGGACAACACCGGGGACCGGGAGCGGCTGGTGCGGGCCCTGGCCACGGCCCTGGGCCAGCCTCCGGTGACGGTGGACCACCGGGCCCTGGCGGCCCTGCCCGGCGCGGCCCGGGCGGACGGCGGCGCGGTGCGGTGCGTGCTGGTTCCCGAAGGCCCGGGGTACGCGGTGGCGGATGTTTTCGCCCCAGGTCAGGCCAGGCCGGTGCTGGGCCTGGCCGTGGACCTGGGCACCACCCGGGTGGTGACCCGCCTGGCGGACCTTTCGGAAAACCGGGTCCTGGGCCAGGCGGCCGCGGACAACCCCCAGGCGGAGATCGGCCCGGACGTGCTGGCCCGCATCCATCACACGGATTCCGCGCCTGGCGGAATGGCCCGGCTCCAGGCCCTGGCCGTGGGCTGCATCCAGGGCCTGGGGGCGCGGCTGGCCCGGGAGGCGGGCCTTTCCGCCGAATCCATCGCCCTGGTTTCCCTGGCCGGGAACACGGCCATGACCCACCTTTTCCTGGGGCTTCCCTCCCGGTGGATCATCCGGGAGCCCTACATTCCGGCGGCCAATTCCCCGGACCCGGTTTTGGCCCAGGACCTCAACCTGGCTTTCGCTCCGGGCTGCCGGGTCTTCGCCTTTCCCAACGCGGGGAGCTATTTCGGCGGGGACCTCATCGCGGGCATCTGCCACCTGGGCATGCACCAATCCGAAAAGCTGGCCCTTCTGGTGGACGTGGGCACCAACGCCGAGGTGGTCCTGGGC
>JAHJUF010000260.1 GCA_018829095.1 Pseudomonadota bacterium
CAGGGGGCCCTGGAGGTGGGGCTTTCCGAGGCGGATGCCCGGAAACTGGTCCTGGCCACGGTCATCGGCGCGGCCCGGCTCCTGGAGGCCCGGGGCGAGGGCCCGGCCGAGCTTCGGCGCAAGGTGACCTCCCCGGGGGGGACCACCGAGGCGGCGGTCAAGGTTCTGGACGAGGCCGGGGTGAAGGACATCCTCGGCCGGGCCATCAAGGCGGCCCGGGACCGGTCCCGGGAACTGGCCCCCAAGTAGAAGCTGCCCCTGAGCAGCCCATGATCCCTTATAGGGAAAGCCCATGTTCCTCCAAGACGTGACTTATCCGGCGGCATTCCTGGCCGGGCTCCTGTCCTTTTTCTCGCCCTGTATCCTGCCGCTTCTGCCCGGATACTTCACCTTCCTGGCGGGCACCTCCCTGGATCATCTGGTCAAGGGGGACCTGCCCGGGGTGCGGAGACGGCTTCTGTTCTCCACCCTGGCTTTTGTCAGCGGCTTTTCCCTGGTGTTCATCCTCCTGGGGGCGTCGGCCAGTTTCCTGGGGTCCATGGCGGACGAGTACAAGGTGGTGCTCCGGGTGGGGGGAGGCCTTTTGGTGATGGTGTTCGGACTTCACGTTTCAGGTATCCTGCGCCTGCCCTTCCTGGACGTGGAAAAGAAGATCCACGTGGCCCACCGCCCGGTCCACGTCATGGGCATGGTGCTCATCGGCATGGCCTTTGGCGCGGGCTGGACTCCCTGCATCGGGCCCCTTCTGGGCTCCATCCTGGCCGTGGCCGCCAGCCGGGACACCGTGGGCCAGGGAGTGGCTCTGCTCACCATATACTCGGCGGGCCTGGCCATCCCTTTTTTGGTGATGTCCCTGTTTACCGGCTCACTCCTCACGTTCCTGAAAAGGGCTGTCCGGTTCATGCGGTGGATCAACTACGTGGCCGGGGGGCTCCTCATCGTCATGGGGGCGCTGCTCATCTGGGGCCGTATGCCCCTCCAATAACCGGGGCGAAAACCATTCCCCCCCGAGGGGGGGTCCTATCAGCCCGGCGGCAGGGCCGCCGGCAGCCGGAGCAAGGAGAGACCTTTCATGAAAAAAGCAGGCTTATTTATCGCCGTGATCGTGGCCCTGGCCCTGATGGCCCCGGTGGCCGCCTCCGCCGGGGAGAAGGTCAACTGGGTTCCGGCGGACCAGGCCGCCAAGCTGGCCAAGAAGACCGGGAAGAAGCAGTACATTTTTTTCTACACGGACTGGTGCGGGTACTGCAAAAAGATGACCGGCCTGACCCTGGCCGACGATGCCGTGGCCCGCTTTCTCAACGAAAACTTCGTGGCCGTGATGATCAATCCGGAAAAGGACAAGGACGCGAGAACAGACATCAAGGCCCGGGGATACCCCACCAACGCCTTTGTGGACTCCTCGGACAAGCTCATCACGGCCATTCCCGGTTACTCCCCGCCGGAATACTTTCTGAGCCTCCTGAAGTTCATCCATACAGGGGCCAACGAGTCCATGAGCTTCAAGGATTTCCTGGCGCAGCAGCAGGAAAAGGACAAGGCAGGTCAATAGGAAGCCCGGCGTAGCGGCCTGTTGCAGGGGTTCTGAAAACGGCGAGGGCCGGCCCTGATGGTTGTCGGGGGTCGGCCGGTTGGGGGGGAGCGTGAACAAGACCGTCCCGTGGATTGCTCTGGCCCTGGCGGCTGTCCTGGCCTTGTCCTGGGCTGTGCTTCACTTCCGGGCCTCGGAAAAACGGGCTGCGAACCAGGTCCTGGAACTTCAACTCCAGAACCTGGTCCTGGAAAACGGCCTGGACGGCCTGGCCGAAAGGCTGGGAAGGTGCCAGTCCCTCCTTGCGTCCGGCCCGCGTCCGGCAGGGCTTCCGGCCCTGAGCCCCGAAGAGCGGGAGCGCCTCGAGGCCGCCGGGTTGTCCGATCCGGCCCGGGATCTCGCCGTGGACCTCATGGCCCACCCGGAACTCATTCCCATGGAGGGCGTGGTGGGCGGGCGGATGGGCTTTTACGACCCCGCCGCCATCTTCGTGCTGAATCAGCGGTGGGTCTACGCCGCCTGCAATGACGGCCACATCCGGGCCCACCTGCTCCTTTCCTACGACCTGTCCCCGTCCGGGGAGATCTCCTGGAAGGTCCTGGACGGATTCCCCGAACCCGGGGAATAGAGTCCTTGTGATAAACAGGGTCTTTTCGGGAAAAGGGCAGGGTTCCCCCCTTTGAAAAAGGGGGGAAGGGGGGATTTCTTTTCCTGCGTTTCAAGGGGGTGGATACCACAGACCCCTGGAAAAAACGAAGAGGAACGTCTTATCCGGGGCTGGAATTTTTTCTGACAACCTCTTCTATTCCTGCAACCGCTCCATCGCCCTCCCTCCCCCGAATTCCCCCGTTCATCCCAGGCGTTCGTGGATCAGGCGCAGGCCCTCCAGGGTGAGGTTGGGCTCCACCTCCTCGATGGAGGAACACACCTTGGCGATCAGGGGGGCGAGCCCTCCTGTGGCCACCACCCGGGGCCGGGCCGGGGCCAGTTCCCCGGCGATGCGGGCTGTCATGCCGTCCACCAGGGAGGCGTAGCCCAGGATGATCCCGGCCTGCATGCTCTCGGCCGTGTCCTTGGCAATGGCCCGGCGCGGGGGCTCGAAGATCTCCACCCGGGGGAGCTTGG
>JAHJUF010000261.1 GCA_018829095.1 Pseudomonadota bacterium
AAAAAAGTGCGCCAACGCCCGGTACATCGTGGTGGTGGAGCTGAACATGGGTCAGGTGGTCCACGAGGTGAAACGCGCGGTGGACAAGCCCGCCAACGTCTACCTGGCCAACCGCTACGACGGCACCTACATCAAGCCCAGCGACATCCGCAACATGCTGCGGCTCATCCAGGGAAGGGGGGTCTGACTTGGCGGTCAAGGACTACATCCGCGAGCGGTATTTTCCCCATATGTGGTGCCCGGGCTGCGGCCACGGCACGGTCATGAACAACCTCATCCGGGCGGTGGAGGGCCTGGGCATCCCCCAGAACGACATCGTCATGGTTTCGGGCATTGGCTGCTCGTCGCGCATCTCCGGGTACATGGATTTCCACACCCTCCACACCCTCCACGGCCGGGCGCTGGCCTTTGCCACGGGGGTGAAGATGGGCTGGCCGGACTTGAAGGTCCTGGTGCCCATGGGCGACGGCGACGCCCTGTCCATCGGCGGCAACCACTTCATCCACGCGGCCCGGCGCAACATCGACCTGTGCGCCATCGTCATGAACAACCGCATCTACGGCATGACCGGCGGCCAGTATTCCCCCCTGTCCGGCTTTGGCAAGCTCGCCACCACCGCGCCCTTTGGCATCATTGACCAGAGCTTCGACGTGGTGGACCTGGCCCGGGCCGCCGGAGCCACCTTCGTGGCCCGCACCACCACCTTCCACGTGAAGGAAATCCAGACAATCCTCAAGGAAGCCATCACCCACAAAGGCTTTTCCGTGGTGGAGATCCTCAGCCAGTGCCCCACCTACTTCGGACGCAAGAACAAAATGGGATCAGCCGTGGACATGGTGGCATGGTTTCGGGACAACACCTGCAAGCAGGGCTCCCAGAAGAAAGAGAAAAACCCCGACTGCATCGAACGGGGAGTCTTTGTCCAGCTGGAGCGCCCGGAATACTGCGAGGAATACCAGCGGATCATGGGGCTGGCGGCGGGGGGAGGAAAATGAGCCGGGTACGCATCGTTTTTTCAGGCACCGGCGGCCAGGGCGTCATCACGGCCTCCATCATCCTGGCCGAGGCCGCGGTCCTGCACGACGGGTTGAACGCGGTCCAGGGCCAGAGCTACGGCCCCGAGGCCCGTGGCGGCCAGTCCCGGTCCGATGTCATCATCTCCGACACGGAGATTCGGTTTCCCAAGGTCCCCCAGCCCAACATCCTGGTGTGCCTGTCCCAGGAGGCCTACAACGCCTACTCCCCCACCATCCGGCCCGGGGGCCTGCTCATCACCGATTCCCACTACGTCACGCCCGCCAAGAAGGTGGACGCCCGGCAGGCCCACCTGCCCCTGTATGACTCGGTCATGGAGCGCATCGGCAAGCCCATCGTGCTCAATATCTGCACCCTGGGGGCTTTCGCGGGCCTGGTTCCGGTGGTGCGGGTGGAGTCCCTGAAAACCGTCATCCGGAAGCGGGTGCCCAAGGATTTCCTGGACCTCAACTACCGGGCCTTTGACTTGGGCATGGAACTGGCCGGGAGCTACGGCCCCCTGTACGAGGTGCCCTGGTAGCCCGTTGCCAGGGGGCGGAGCGCAAAAAGGTTTGGGCCGGGGGCTGTTGCGGCAAGCGATTCCGGCGGGGAATTTTGGATGAAGACCTATTGTCCTTCTGACCCCGGGGTTGCCGGTGGAGCCCGGAGGTCTGGCCAAGAAGATAAAAAGCTAAGAAAAAAAAGAAATCCCCCCTGCCCCCCTTTTTCAAAGGGGGGAATCCGGTCCGGTCCGCTTCCCCTCTGCCACGGAGGTTAGGCGCGTTTCAGCCGGATGAATCAAAAAAAACGGGCCGGACCAACGGCCCGGCCCGCCAAGGATTGATTCGGAAGGTTCTATCCCTCCATTACATGGACCCATGCAGCCGGAGGTTGAAGGCTGCTCCGGCCCGGTCTTCGGAGGGCCGCTTCTTCACGTCGAAGTCCAGGCGCATCCCTATGCGCATGTCGTTCCACACCAGGGGCCGGGCAAGATCCGTGGCGTGGAAGAAGTAGTCTTCGCCGTCTTCCGCGGCAAGGAACCCGTAGGTTTTGCCTTCCACCAGGTGCTTCACCACGCCGCTGTAAATCTGCCCCATGGGCTGGGCGTCATCGTCCTCCCTGCCCAGGCCCGGGTCCGCGTTCATGTCCCCATTCGCGTCCGCGTCCGGGGAAACCGGGTAGCTGCCCTCGTACAGGCCCGCCTCCTCCATGGCCAGGTCCTTCTGCTCCCGGAACTTCCTCCGGCAGACGTCGCAGAAGAACCGCTCGCCCTTGCGGGGGCGGTAGGAGTCCAGGACCAGGGATTCGCCCTCGTGGAGGTCGCTCTCGCATTTCTGCCACTGGGGCTCGTACACCAGCTCCAGCTCGTCCAGAAGGTTCCCCAGGAAGATCACGTCAAAATCCCTCAGGCCCTGCCGGTCCACGGGGTCCTTGTACTCCCGGGCGCAGTTGTCATCCACCGTGGCGATTGCCACCCGCCGGCCCAGTCGCCGGACCATGCGCAGCGCCGGGAGGTAGTCCCGGTCCCCGATGACGGTGAGCGCGATGTCGTAGGAATAGGGGATGGCCGCGAAGTAGAGCATGGAAGAGGCCAGGGCCACGTCCACGCATTTTTCCGTGGGCCGGAACGCCTCGTCCTTGCCGAACTCGGGCTTGACCCGCCCGCCCCGGAAGTTGATGTCGTAGATCTCCGTCTCGTAGTGGTAGTCCTCGGCCAGCATGTTGAAAAACGACGTCTGCTTGGCCACCAGGTCTTCGTCCTTCAGCTGGAAATTCACGGGCTTGGAAGCAAAGAGGGTGGTGCGGACCACGTCCACGTCCAGGACGGGCAGGCCCACGGCCTTGGCCACCTCGCCGGCCAGGACCTTGGGGAGCTTGCCGTAGTCGATGCGGTAGTCGGGCCGCCCGTTCCGGGCGCCCAGGGCGGGGGTGCTGCGGTACAGCCAGCTTCCGTCAATGAAAATCATCACCTTGATCATTCACATGACTCCTTTTTTTCGCCCCTTCTCCGGGGGCTGACTTGATTTTTGGGACGCGGCCGCGGCCCTCCGGGACTCACCGTATAACTCTAAACTAACACAGACGCGATTTTTGACAAGACTCGGGACTAATTCACTCCTTTGCCGTGGACCGGGCCAAATCAAAACGAGTGAAAAGGACCGAGTGAAAGGGCCAGGACCGGACCACGAGGCTGGGGGAGTCCGGGGCCGCGATTCCGGCGGCCAGGGAGAGCTCCAGTTCGGTGAAGAGCCGCCGGCTGGTGATCCAGGCGTCGTGGATGAAACTTTTCCGAAGCTTCAGGGCGGCCAGCCCCGGGAGGATGCCCACCAGGGGGAGGCAGCGGTAGCCGTCCACTCCCACGAAGGCCGTGGTGGCCGTGGCCCGGGCCTGGGCGATCATCATGGCCAGTTGGCCAGGGGAAAAATGGTGGATGCTCTGGGCGATGAACACGATGTCGAACTCGCCGGGGGCAACGCTCTTGTCCATGGCAAAAGCGTTGATCTCCCGAAACTCCACGGGCAGCCCCCGCTCCCGGGCCCGGCGGTTGCCTTCGGCCACGTGGGTGGGAATGTAATCCGAGCCCGTGATGACCACCGGGAGCCTGCGCCGGACCGCGAGCCGGGCCATGGCCAGGGTGAACTCCCCGGAGCCCGAGGCCAGCTCCAGCACCCGGGCCGGCCGGCCGTGGCGGGCCGCAGCCTCCCGCACCAGGGGGGCCAGGATGCGCACGAACCGGTGGTAGGAGAAAAAGGATAGGTTCAGATGGTGCAGGGCCCGGACCATCCTTTGCTTGACGTCTTCCGGGAAGTCCGGATCGTCCAGGTACTCGATCTCGTCGGTGCGGACGGCCCGGTCCAGGGCATCGGCCAGGGCCAATACGCCGCCCCGCTCCCGGGACAGGCGGGACCGCTCGGCCAGCACCCGGCCGATATAGTCGTCAGCCGCGGCGCGGAGTTCCTCCATGGTGGTCCAGGGGGGCGGGAAGCCCCCTTCGGCGGCCAGTCTCTGGTGGGCCAAGAATCCTGATTCCGTGAATTGCAACAAAGGCCAGCCTCCTTGCGGGTGATCGGAAAAAGGAATTCCGCCCATTGGCGGCGGAAGCTGTTTTCATACACCAAAGGGGCCGCAAACGCCAGCCGCCGCCGGGAAGACCGAAAAGGAATCCCGGGGCCGCGCCGGGGCGGGACAGGCCCCGGGCCCGCGCCCGCCGGGCGTCACCAGAGCTTCAGATGCCAGGACAGGGACGAGGCGTCACCCTTCACCCGCCAGCCGCCCACCACCAGCCTTTCCATGCGCAGGTACCGGATTTCCCGGCCGTCCGGGGGCGTCCTGCCGTCCACGCTCACCTTCACCCGGGCCACGGCATCCTTCCTGGAGCCCCTTATCTTCATGTCCTCGACCCTCACCAGGGAGAAGGCCAGCAGATCCCGGGCCCGGCGCTCCAACTCGTCCGGGGCCATGTTCTCCAGGTCTCCGGGCGAGGGCATGTGGGTCCGGGCAGACTCCAGCATGAGATACCGCTGGGCTTCCTGGGCCGCCTCCGGGCCCGGGGAACGCACCCAGAAAACCCGGAAACCCACGAACAGGACCGCGAGGGCCACCGCCACGGCCACGGCCTTCCAACCGGAAAGCGTAAAGTTTGCGATTTCCAGATCTTTTTTCCCGTCCATGAATCCCTCCTTCCAGCCGCCCGGGCGTCACTCCCGGAGGTACCGCAGCCAACCGGCCGCCGCCAGGCCCCATACGGCGTTGTAAAGCACCACGAAAAGGGGCGTGGCTGCTCCCAGCTCCAGGCCGAAAATCCCTTTGTGGGCCAGGATGGGGAACACCACCAGAAGCTGGATCAGGGTGGGGAAGAGGCTCGCCGTCAGCCCCCGGGACCAGACCCGGCCCCGGCCGGGCAGGATGAGGAACAGGGCTCCCCAGATCCCGCCCCAGACCAGGCGGGGATAGAGCCAGTGCCAGGACCATCCCGGGGCCAGGGAGACCCCCAGGGCCCCGGGCACGCCCCACTGGCCGAACAGGAACAGAACCACGGAGTTGGCGAACCCCCCCACAGCCCCGGCCGCGAAAACCAAGCTCGCCCTTCTGGCCAGGTTTCTCATTCCCCGGCCTTCTTCCGGTGCCGTTCCTTCTTCGCCCGGTCGATCTCCAGGGAGACCTTGGCCCCCCGAGTGCGCAGGGAGAACCACACCAGGCGCTTTTTGTCCATGACGAAGAACCGCTTCCCGTGGCGGGAAAGGGCCTTGGGGCTGATGGTGAAACCCAGGCCCGGGGCCGTGGGGGCCTGGAGCACGCCCCGGTCGTGGATGAAGGGTTGCTCCAGGATGCCGTCCCGGCCCTCCTCCACCCAGCCCGGGGGCGCCAGGGGGTATTCCATCTCCTTTTCCCCTGCAAAGCCCGAGGCCAGAAAAACCTGGAGGTTCACGGCCAGGCCCACCCCGTTGGTCCAGGTGTGGGGGCTGTAACCCAGGCCGTTTTCCCGGCATAGGCGGATGATTTCCATGGTCTGGGCGATGCCGCCGGTGAAGATGGCATCGGGCTGGAACACGGAATAGCAGCGCTTCTTGATCATCATGGCCAGCTCGGGCAGGGCCTGGGTGTTCAGTTCCCCGCCTGTGACCGGCACCGGGCTTTCGGCCGTGAGGCGCGCAAGATCGTCGTAGGCGTCCATGGGCAGGGGCTCCTCCACCCAGGCCACTCCCACGTCCCCGCAGGCCTGGCAGAACCGGAGCGCCCGGTCATAGTCCCACAGGGGCGCGTCCCCGATGACCGTCACCCGCCAGGCCTGGTTGGCGTCCACCCCGATCTTCGCCCGGCCCCCGAGGGCCAGGGCCACCTCCCGCACCTGGCGCACGTCCGCCGCCTCGTCGAAATCGTGGACCCGGAGCTTCACGGACGTGAACCCCTCGGAAAGCCGGGCCTCCACCTCCCGGATGCGGTCCGCGGGTTTCTTCACCTCCCCGGTGGAGGCATACAGCGAAACAGGCTGGGCCTTGCCGCCCAAAAGCTCGTACACGGGCTTTCCCGCCAGCTTGCCCTTGATGTCCCAGAACGCGGGCTCCACCCACCAGTTGCGCCAGCCCAGGTAGGACACCTCCCGGAGGCGTTGCTGGATCAGGCCGATGTCCGTGGCGTCCTCGCCGATGAGGTACGGGCCCAGGAGTTCCCCCAGGCCCTCCCGCTCCCGGCCCATGGCCGGCCCGGCGGACCAGCCCTCCACCCCGTCGTCCGTGATGACCCGGATGAGGTCGAACCGGTTCTCCGTCTGGGGCAGGCCCGGAATCCACGAGGGATAAAACGGCGCGGGCAGGGGAATGGCCACGTGATAAAGCTCGATCCTGGCGATGGTGCTCATATAGATGTCCTCGGCTGAGGTTTGGGCCTTGCCCGGCAACGCCCGGGGCGGATGTTCAAAAAAGAAACCGCGGATCACACAAATGATCAAAAGCCATGGATTACGAAGATCAGCGTCCGTTTCCAAAACAAGGCCGTGCGGTGAAGCGCCTCGGGCTGGGTTCCCCCCTTTGAAAAAGGGGGGCAGGGGGGATTTTTTTTCCCGCCCTAGTCCATCTCCAGCGTCACCGGGCAGTGATCCGAACCTGTCACGCCCGCCTCGATGCCCGCGGACTTCACCCGGCCCCGGCTTTTTTCGTCCACCGCGAAATAGTCGATGCGCCACCCGATGTTCTTTTCCCGGGCCTTGAACCGGTAGCTCCACCAGGAGTATTGCTCCGCCAGGTCCGGGTAGAACATGCGGAAGGTGTCCACCCATCCGGTCGAAAGAAACCGGTCCATCCACGCCCGCTCCTGGGGCGAATAGCCCGCGTTCTTCTCGTTCCGCTTGGGGTTGGCCAGGTCGATGGGATTGTGCGCCACGTTGAGATCCCCGCACACCACCGTGGTCTTTTCCCGGGCCAGGCCCTCCACGTACTCTTGGAAAGCCTCGTCAAAGGCGATCTTGAAATCCAGGCGTCTGAGCTGGTCCTGGGCATTGGGGAAATAGGCGTTCACGAACCAGAAGTCCGGATAGGATAGGGAAAGCACCCGGCCCTCGGCGTCGAACTCCGCCTGCCCCATGCCGCGCCGCACCTCCAGGGGCTCCTCCCTGGCGTACACCGCCACCCCGGAGTACCCCGCCTTCTCCGCCGGGTTCCAATGGGACTTGTACCCGGAAATGTCGAGCACCTCCTCGCCCAACTGATCCGGCCGGGCCTTGATCTCCTGCAAGGCAAACAAATCCGCCCCCATCCCCTTCACCACATCCAAAAACCCGTTCCTAACCGCCGCCCGAAGGCCATTCACATTCCAGGAAACGAATTTCATGGGGAATCTTTCTGGGGAAATTT
>JAHJUF010000262.1 GCA_018829095.1 Pseudomonadota bacterium
CACCCAGATGAGCTGGTCCCCGGGTTCCACGGGAATCCGCCCGGCCAGCGGCGCGTGCTCGAACAAGTCATCCACCAGGAAGACCACCGGAGCGCCCGGCTTCCGGACCCCGGAAAGGATGTCTCCCAACTGGTTGAAGCACCCCCGGCCGAACACCACCCGGTCCACCATCTTGAAGTTTCGGAACATGGTTTACCTCCCGGCCGTTACAGGCCGAAAACCTTGCGGATTTTAGACGCCCGTTCCTCCAGGTCCCTATCGCTCCAGGAAAGCTTGATCAGCATGGAGATCATGCGTCCCATGATGCCGTCAGACACCGGAAAGGAGACCGATCCATAATCCGGCACATTTTCCAGGAGCTGCTGCGGCAGCCGGGCCGCGGCAACCATCTTTTTCAGGTGATCCCACTGGCGGAGATAGTGCCAGTTATTGTCGTACCAGTAGAAGCTGCCGTCCACCCCGGCGGCGGCCAGATCCTTGGCGGCTTTCCGGGTTGAGTCCTCATCAGGAAGGAGGAAGGACAGAAAGGTGGCCGAATCTCCATCCGGGTCCGGGATGCGGCGGAAACTTACCCCAGGGACCTCTTTCAGGACCGACCGGAGGAATGCCTTGTTTTTCCGTTGGGTGGCCAGAATCCTGTCGAGCTTGCGCAGTTGGGCCACGCCCACCGCAGCGTTCAACTCGGAAATGCGAAAGTTGAATCCCAGGATGGGGTGGTCTTCCTTGCCCCGGTCGTTGCCCAGGTGGTCGTGACCGTGGTCCGCATACTGGTCGGCCCGGGCGTACAGGGCCGGGTCGTCAGTCACCACCGCGCCGCCCTCGCCGCAGGTGATGGTTTTCACCGGGTCAAAGGAAAAGCAGCCCATATGGCCGAAGGTTCCGGCGGCCCGGCCGTGGCAGGTGGCGCCCACAGCCTGGCAGGCGTCCTCGATGAGGATCAGGCCCTTTTCATCGCAAAGGGCCCTGAGGGCCTCGATGTCCGCCATGGAGCCGCACATGTGGACAGGCGCCACGGCCCGGGTCCTGGGGGTGACAACTCGGGCCACGGCCGCCGGGTCCAGGCAAAGGGTGTCATCGATTTCCGCGAAAACCGGCACCGCGCCCACGGAGAGAATGGCCTCGAAGGTGGCCACGAAAGTGAAAGGCGACAGGATTACCTCGTCGCCGGCCCCTATGCCGCAGGCTGCCAATGCCACGTTCAAGGCCGCAGTGCCCGAGGACACCAGGAGGCAATGATTCACCCCGAGCTTCCTGGCCAGGTCCATTTCAAAAGTGCGGGCTTTCCACCGGTCCTTACGGGCGGCGTCAAAGCCGTACCGGAAAAGAACCCCGGTTTCCAAAACCTCGCCCACTTCCCGTTTTTCCTCGTCACCGAAAATCTCGAATCCCGGCATGGGTCCTCCAGGTTTTGACTCGCGTTCCTGTCTTGATAACCAAGGATGCCTATGGCATAGACAGGGTAAGAACGCAAGAACCAAGCCATTCAAGGAGCGCCCATGGACACGGTCCGAGGTCCGGAAAAAGGAAAAGGGGTCACGGTGATTTCCGCTCCCCGGCGGCTCGACGCGCAGCAGGCAGGCAGCTTCCGGGCAGAGTTGAGGGAGCTCGCGGACCGGGGAGTTTTCCGCATAGTGGCGGACCTTTCCCAGACCGAGACCATTGATTCTTCCGGCCTGGGGGCTTTGGTCTCCCGCATCGCCATCATCCGGGAAAACGGCGGGGACATGCGCTTGGCAGGGTGCAACGAATTTGTGACAGGCCTCCTGAACATCACGCACCTGGACCAGGTCTTCACCTGCTATCCCACAGTGGAGGAAGCCATGAAGAGTTTCGGCCATCCTCCGGACCCCGACTGATCCCCCATCCGTCCGTTCCAGGCCCGACAGGAACAACATGCCCCGACCCAGAAGAAAGGGAAAAGAGCGGTTCCACCTCCTGGAACCGGAATATGAGCGCCCAGCGTTCGAGGTCCCCGAAACTACCCGGGAAACCCTAATGGACAGGCTCGTCTTCCTGTATGGGGAGTCGAAATCCAAGGAGTGCCTGAAGGAGGTGGAGCGCCTCATGCGGGTCTATTGGGCCCACAAGAGCGAGCCCATGATGTCCTGGGAAAGGGATTTTGATCCGGCGGAGCGGTTCACCGAGGAGGATGTCATCCTCATCACCTACGGGGACTTGGTCCACCACCACACCCTGTCCCCCCTGGACACGATGGCCTACCTGGCCAAAACCTTTCTCAAGGGAACGGTCAACACCCTCCACATCCTCCCCTTTTTCCCCTACTCCTCGGACCGGGGCTTCGCGGTCACGGACTTCGAGCAGGTGGACCCACGCCTGGGGTCCTGGGAGGATATCGAGGAGCTGAAGGGGGATTTCCGGCTCATGTTCGACGGCGTGGTCAACCACGTGTCCTCCAAGAGCCGCTGGTTCTCCGAATTCAGGAACGACCATCCCCGGTACCGGGACTTCTTCACCGTTTTTTCCACGAAAAACGCCCTGTCCCCGGAGCACCTGGCCATCATCACCCGGCCGCGCCCCACGCCGGTTCTTTCCGAATTCTCCACCTTGAGAGGCCACCGCTGGGTGTGGACCACCTTCAGCAAGGACCAGATTGACTTAAATTTCAAAAACCCCGAAGTCCTTCTGGAGGTTCTGCGCATCCTCTTGGTGTACGTGTACCGGGGGGCGGACATCCTGCGCCTGGACGCGGTGACCTATCTGTGGTCCGAGCTTGGCACCAAGTGCGTGCACCTGGCCCAGACCCACGCCATCATCCAGATCCTGCGGGCCGTGCTCGCCGCCGTGGCCCCGGTGGCAGCCCTGATCACCGAGACCAACGTGCCCCACGCGGAGAACATCTCCTACTTCGGAAATGGCGAAAATGAGGCCCACATGGTCTACAACTTCGCCCTTCCGCCCCTGGTGCTCCACGCTTTCCAGACCCAGGACGCCACGCGCCTCACCCAATGGGCCGCGTCCCTTTCCCCTGTGTCCCCCCAGGCCACATACTTCAATTTCCTGGACTCCCATGACGGCATCGGCGTGACGCCGGTTCTGGACATCCTCACGCCCGGGGAGATCAACCTCATGGCCCTCAGAGTCCTGGAGCACGGGGGATTCATCTCCTACCGCCGGGAGGGGGATGGTTCGGAAACGCCCTATGAACTCAACATCACCTGGTTTTCGGCGGTGAACAGCGAGGACGCGGACGAGCCTGCGGACATCCAGGTGAAACGCTACCTGGCCTCCCGGTCCATCGCCCTTGTGCTCATGGGCGTACCCGGGGTCTACCTCCACGGCCTGCTGGGCTCGCGGAACGACGCCGAAGCCGTGATCCACGAAAAGGAAACCCGGAGCATCAACCGCAAGGTCATTGACGCGGATCAACTCATGGCCGCCATGGGGGACGAGTCCTCCATGACCAACCGCATCAGCCGTCCCTACGGCCGGATGATCCACAAGCGCACCCTCCACACGGCCTTCCATCCCAACGGTCCCCAGCGGGTGCTGTCCCTGGACCGCCGGATTTTCGCTCTCACCAGGACTTCCTCGGACGGCAACGAGAAAATCCTCGCCATTGCCAACGTGAGCGCCGAAACGGTGCCCCTGAACCTCGACCGGGAAAAGACCGGGATGGACGCCAACGGATTTTATGATCTCCTATATAAGAAGACCTATGAGGCACCCGGTGGCTCCTTCATTCTCACCTGCGAGCCTTACGGGGTGTATTGGCTGCTGGCCCAGGGATAGCGGATAGCGAAAAGCCTTTTCACAACACCGACCGGGCCAGATCCGCCCCGGCTATCCGGGCCTGTTCCAGGTATTCAGGGTGCGCCAGCACCTCGCCTTTTTCGTCCAGGCCCCGGAGGAGGAGGGTTTGGGCAAGCTCCATGTCGAACACGTCAAAGAAGTAGCGAACCGTCAATAGCGTCCCGTCAAAAAGCTTTTTCCCTTTCGTAGCCCCCACGGAAAGGAAAAAGCCCTTTCTTGAATGCATTTTCCCGGCCCGCTTTTCCAGCCAGTATTTTTTCACCCACAGGGACTGGCACCGGTCCATGAAGGCCTTGGTGTGGGCCGAGACCGCGTAGAAGAAAATGGGGGAGGCGAGCATGAGGCCCCGGCTTTCCAGGATGGCGCCCGCCACCTGGTGGAAGTCGTCCCGGATCACGCAGACCCCGTCCTTTTTGCATCCGTAGATCTCCAGGCAGGGGGAAATCTTCAAGTCCCTCAGGACGAACTCCTTCACCTCCGCACCCTGTTCCCTGGCCCCGGAAACCGCCCGGGCCAGAAGCGTGGATGTGTTGCCGTCCCTCCTCGGGCTGCCGTATATTGCCACCAGATCGGGCATGATCGCTCCCTTCCCGCGAAAGAGGTTGCCTGAACCCCTCAAAACCCCTACAAAATGTAGGAGGAAAACCCATGGAGCGGGGCTGGGTTCCCAATGGCCTCCACCCCAACGCCGGAATGAATGTACTTCGACCCTCCCGGGGAGGCAACCCATCCTTTCCCGGACCTCCCATCCGCCCTTGGCCGCCCGGTATTCCCCTCGGCCTGGCGGCGCGACGCCACGGATGATTTTCACCATGATCTCCAAAAACCTTCATCAGGAACCCGAGCCAGGAAAACGGCTCCTCCTCTTTGCCGGCGACACGGTGACCTTCCGCCTTTCCCTGGACAGGCCCGGGCCGGGCCGGGCGTGGCTCCGGACCAATATCGGCAACGCCCGGGCCCTGCGGGCGGAGATCATCCGTCAGACCGAGGAGGACCTGCCGCCTCTGGCCCGCGACTGGCGGGACCTTGCCATGCGCCCGGTTTCCGATGGGAACTATGAGATCACCCTGCCTGTGTGCGAACCCGGGCACCTGGAAGCCAAGGCCTTTTTCCTGCCCCCGGGCCAGACCGACCCCCTGTGGCCTGAAGGCGACAACACGGTGCTGAACGTGAAACCCGCCTGCCTCTGCGCGGGGAACAGCCTGTACAACGCCTTTGTGCGCCAGTTCGGCCCCAATATCAGCGGAAAAGGCGGGCTGCCGCCGGACAAAGCAGACTACCCCGGGGCCCTGGACCAGGCAGGCTGGACCGCCATTCCCAAGTCGGGCTCCTTCCGGGACCTCATCCCCCACCTGGATTTCATCATCCACGGCCTGGGCTGCCGCATCATCCAGCTCTTGCCCATCCACCCCACGCCCACGGTCTATGCCCGCATGGGCCGGTTCGGAAGCCCCTACGCCGCCCTGTCGTTCTTCTCCGTGGACCCGGCCCTGGCGGAATTCGATCCCGCGGCCACGCCTCTGGAACAGTTCGGGGAACTGGTGGACGCCATCCACGCCCGGGGGGGGATGCTCGTTCTGGACATGGCCATCAACCACACGGGTTGGTCGGCCCGCATCCACGAAACCCATCCCCACTGGCTGAAACGCGACCCGGACGGCCTCATCCACTGCCCCGGGGCCTGGGGCGTGACCTGGGCGGACCTGACCCAGCTGGACTATTCCCACCCGGAGCTTTGGCGTTACATGGCCGAGGTGTTCCTGGCCTGGTGCCGCCGGGGCGTGGATGGCTTCCGGTGCGACGCGGGCTACATGGTGCCTGTGGAGGCCTGGACCTACATCACGGCCCGGGTGCGGCGGGAGTTCCCGGAAACCGTGTTCCTCCTGGAGGGACTGGGCGGAAAAATTTCCGTGTCCCGGGACCTGTTGAACCTGGCCTCCTTTGACGCGGCCTATTCCGAGCTGTTCCAGAACTACGACCGGGCAGAGATCGAGAGGTATCTACCCGCCACCTTTCCCATGGGGGATTCGGACGGAATTCCCTTTCATTTTGCCGAAACCCATGACAACAGCCGCCTGGCCTCGGTTTCTCCCATATGGGCCTCCATGCGCACGGCCCTTTGCGCCTTGTTTTCCCCCTGTGGAGCCTTTGGGTTCGCCAACGGCGTGGAGTGGCTGGCCACGGAAAAAATCGACGTGCACGAGGCCCGCTCCCTGAACTGGGGAGCCGGGGAAAACCAGGTGGAATTCATCTCCCGGCTCACCCGCATCCTGGACACCCACCCCTGCTTCTTCCCGTGCACCCGCCTGGCCCTGGTCCAGCAAGACAACGGAAACCACGTGGTGCTTTTCCGGGAAAACGCCGCCCAAGGCAAAAAGCTCCTGGTGGCCGTGAACCTGGACCCGGAAAAGCCCGGGGCGGCGTTCTGGGACGCCCATGCCGCCAGCCTCCCAACCGCCGATCTGACCGACTTGGTTTCCGGTAAGAAAATCCCGGTAAAACGCTCCGGGTCCGCGTGGAGCGTCTGCCTCGGCCCGGGCCAGGTGGCCTGCCTCAGCCCGGACGCCGGGGATCTGGCAATCCTGGAAAAGGCCATTGGCGTACCTCCGTCCTTTTCCAGGCTCCGGCGCCAGAAACTCCGGGCCATGGCCCTGGAGGCCTTTTTCAGACTCCACCCGGAAGGCGGCCTGGACGGCCAGGACCCGGATGCCCTGGCCGATGCCCTGGGCCTGGACCCCGTTGCCTTTCTCCGTACTCTGAATCCCCATACCGACGAAACCCTGGCCACCGCCTGGACCTGGCCCGGGGATGCCCGGCGGGAAGTCATGGTGCCGCCTGGGCACTTTCTCCTGGTGCGGTCCCCCCTGCCCTTCCGGGCCCGGCTGGCCCACGGGGATATCGCCCTTTCCGTGGCTGAGGGGTTGGAAACAGAGGCGGGAGGCTGGTTTGCCCTGCTCTGCCCCCCGGAGGCCCCCGAAAGTCACGAACGGATTCAGCTTCAAGTCACGGTTTATGAAAACGGCGGCGGCCGCACCGTGAATGCCCCTGTGCTCCTCCTGTGCCCACCGGAAAAGGTGCGGGTGAAAAAATGCTTTTCCCGGGCCCTGGCCCTGGCCGGACCGCTTCTGGCCCTGGGAGTGAACCACCGGGGCGGCATGATGCGGGCCCATGCCCGGTTTTCGGAGCTTTCGTCCAAATACGATGCCCTCCTGGCCGCGAACCTGGACCCCCGGGTGCCCGAGGACCGGCGGGTCCTGTTCACCCGGTGCCAGGCCTGGGTGGTGTTCCAGGGCTACTCGCGGCAACTGGAAGCCGCGTGCCTGGAATCCTTTTCCTTTTCCTACAACTCCTCGGCCACCTGGAGCTTCACCATCCCCGCGCTCCAGCGCCAGCACGTGACCCTGGACGTAACAGCCCGCATGGAGGATGGCGAAAACGCCGTGAGACTGGAATTTTCCCGCCAGGCCCGGAAGGGCCGGGAGGACATCCTTTCCGACTCCCTGCCCGTGACCCTGATCCTCCGGCCCGACCTGGAGGACCGCAGCTTCCACGAAACCACCAAGGCCTTCCTGGGCACGGAACAGGCCTTCCCAAAGGCCGTGAATCCCTGGAAAAACGGGTTCTCCTTTGCCCCGTGCCCGGGCCATGCCCTGGACATGGAACTGCCGGGCGGAACGTTCCATGTGGAGACCCAGTGGAAGTACATGGTGCACCGTGCCCTGGAGGCTGAGCGGGGCATGGACCCGGACTCGGACCTGTTCTCCCCGGGCTGGTTCTCCACAGAGCTTTCCGGCGGCGAAAAGGCGGTGCTCACGGCCCGGGTACCGGAAAAGGCCTCCCCTACGGCCCGGTCCGCATCCCCGCCGGAGCCGGACGGCGACGAGGCCATGGAAATAGCCTTGTACCGGGCCATGGACCCGTACCTGGCCAAACGGGACCAGGGGCAGACGGTCATCGCGGGCTTTCCCTGGTTCCTGGACTGGGGCCGGGATTCCCTCATCTTCCTGAGGGGCCTCATCGCGTCCGGCCGCACGGCCGAGGCCCGGGACATCCTGGGCCAATTCGCCCGGTTCGAGAAAAACGGCACTCTGCCCAACATGATCCGGGGCACGGATGCGGGCGACCGGGACACCTCGGACGCGCCCCTGTGGTTCTTCGTGGCTTGCGGGGACCTGTTGGACCGGGAAGGCGGCCGGGATTTTCTGGAGGAGAATTGCAACGGCCGCAGCTTGAGGCAGGTGCTTTTGGACATGGCCGGGTCCATCATGGACGGCACCCCAAACGGCGTGGCCATGGACCCGGAATCCGGCCTGGTGTTCAGTCCG
>JAHJUF010000263.1 GCA_018829095.1 Pseudomonadota bacterium
AAAAAGCTCTCCGTGCCCCTGGTGGGGACCAACGACTGCCACTACCTGAATCCCGAGGACACCGAAGCCCACGAGGTCCTGTTGTGCATCCAGTACAACCGGACTCTGGGGGACTCGGACCGATTCCAGTTCAACGCCCGGGAGCTTTACCTGAAGTCCTCCCAGGAGATGAAGGACTACTTCGCCGGATACCCCGGGGCCGTGGAAAACACGGTGGCCATCGCAGAGAGATGCAACCTGGAGTTTTCCCTGGGGGATTTCCACTTTCCCGTGTTCACCACCCCCAACGGCGAAAGCACGGACCAATACCTGGAGGAAATGGCCCGGGCCGGCCTGGCCCGCAGGCTTTCCGACATCCGGAAGAAAAAGCCGGGCCTGGACGAGAAACGCTACCAGGAAAGGCTGGATTACGAGCTTTCCGTGATCCGGGACATGGGGTTCCCAGGTTACTTCCTCATCGTTTCGGACTTCATCGGAAAGGCCCGGGAAATGGATGTGCCCGTGGGGCCGGGCCGGGGCTCCGCCGCCGGGAGCCTCACGGCTTACAGCCTGGGCATTACGGACATCGACCCCCTGGAGTATGGCCTCCTCTTCGAGCGGTTCCTGAATCCGGCCCGAAAGAGCATGCCTGACATCGACGTGGACTTCTGCATCGAGGGCCGGGAAAAGGTCTACCACTACGTGGTGGAAAAGTATGGGGGCGGGGAATATGTGTCCCAGATCATCACCTTCGGGAGGCTCAAACCCCGGGCCGTCATCCGGGACGTGGGGAGGGCCCTGGCGGTTCCCTTGAAAGACGTGGACGAGGTGGCCAAGCTGGTGCCGGGGGGCCCCAAGATCACCCTGAAGAAAGCCCTGAAGATGGAACCACGGCTCAGGGAAAAGGTGGAAAAGGACGAGCGCATCGCCAAGGTGATGAAGATCGCCCAGGTTCTGGAGGGACTGCCCCGCCACGCCTCCACCCACGCCGCCGGAGTGGTCATTTCCGACCGCCCCCTGGTGGAATATATGCCCCTGTACAAAGGCCGCCACGATGAAGTCGTCTCCCAGTTCGAAATGGCCGCCGTGGAGAAAATCGGCCTGGTGAAGTTCGATTTCCTGGGCCTCAGGAACCTCACGGTCATCGCCAACACCCTTCGCCTCATCAAGGCCCAGGGAAATGAGCCACCCGACCTGTCCAACCTGGACATGAACGACAAAAAGACCTTCGCCCTTCTCCAGGAAGGGGACACCACCGGGGTGTTCCAGCTGGAAAGCTCAGGCATGAAGGATCTGCTCATCCGCCTGAAACCCGAGAGCTTTGAGGACATCATCGCCCTGGTGGCCCTGTATCGTCCCGGCCCCCTGGAAAGCGGCATGGTGAACGACTTCGTGGAAAGGAAGCATGGCAGGGTCCCGGTGAAATACCCCCTTCCCGAGTTGGAGCCCATCCTGAAGGAGACCTACGGGGTCATCGTCTACCAGGAACAGGTGATGCAGATCGCTGCGGCTGTGGCCAAGTATTCCATGGCCGAGGCCGACAACCTGCGCAAGGCCATGGGCAAAAAGATCGAAGCCATCATGGCCCAACAGCGGGAACGATTTGTAGGCGGCGCTGAGGAGAAAGGAATCCTTGCCAAGAAGGCTGACGAGCTTTTTTCGCTCATCGAAAAATTCGGGGGCTACGGCTTCAACAAGAGCCATAGCGCGGCCTATGCCCTTATCGCCTTTCAGACGGCTTTTCTAAAGGCCCATTACCCCACGGAACTCCTGGCCGCCCTTCTGTCCTCGGAAATGAACGACACGGACGGGGTGGTGAAATTCATGGCTGAGTGCAAGACCCACAACATCCCCGTGTCTCCGCCGGACATCAACGCCGGGGACCTGGATTTCGGGGTGGAGGGGGGGGGCATCCGGTTCGGCCTGGTGGCGGTGAAGAATGTGGGCCAGAAAGCTATCGAGGACGTGGTGGCCTGCCGGAAAAAAGGCGGCCCCTTCACCTCGCTGTATGATTTCTCCGAACGCGTGGATTTGCGGTCCGTGAACAAGCGGGTGGTGGAAAGCCTCATCAAATGCGGGGCCTTTGACTCCACGGGCGACGCCCGGTCCAGCATGATGGCTTCCCTGGACAGCGCCCTGGATCATGGCAACCGTGTCCAGAAGGAAAAACTCGACCCTCAGCGCAGCCTGTTCGATATGGTGGAGGAGGCCCTGCCCATGCAGCATCCCTCTCTTGTCGAGGTGCCGGACTGGGACGAGGCCACCCGCCTGGCCTTTGAAAAGGACTCCCTGGGGTTCTTTCTTTCCGGCCACCCCCTGGGCAAGTACGAGCAACTCCTGGACCGCTACACATCAGCCACCACCGAGTCCCTCCAGGACGCCCGGGACGGGGATATTGTCCGGCTGGGGGGCATGGTGCGGAGCACGAAGGCCATGTACACCAAAAAGGGCGACCCCATGGCTTTCGTGAACCTCGAGGATTTCCAGGGCACCGTGGAGATCACGATTTTCCCCCGGGTCTACGGAGTCTGCCGGGAACTGTTGGAGGACGATGCCTGCATCTTTGTGGAGGGCAAGGTCCAGAAGGGGGAAAAGGCGGTGAAGGTCCTGGCCGACCAGATCATCCCGGCCGAGGAGGTGGAGAAAAACTGGACCGCCAGCGTGCACGTCCAGCTGGACCTGGGAAAAACGGACCGGGCTATTCTGGAGGTCCTGCGCGAAGCTCTCCAGGATCATCCGGGAAATTCGGAGTGCTTCCTGCACCTGCGCCTGGACGGGTCCGGAGAGACGGTCATCGCCCTGCCGGAAAACATGAAGGTGGCTCCGGGGAGCGCCTTGGACCGGAAGGTGACCTCGGTGCTTGGATACCGGGCGGTGTCCACCCGCTGCAAGCCCGTGAACGGCAACCGGGGAAAAGAGGAGGATGGCCGCCGGGGACGCCGGTCCTGATCAGCGGAAGGGACCCCATTTCAGGTGGTCGTTGAAATCGTCGGGAGACTTGCTCCCATCCCCGGGCTTGTCCTTGGGGGCGGGTGGAGCCAAAAACTGTCGGGCGGCCACGGAAACCACAAGAACGGACACGCCCAGGGAAAAGGGCAGGGGAAGGAAGAGGAGGGCGGTGGCGGCTCCCAGGACCATGGAAACCAGGGCGGCGATGCGATCCTTTCCCGTGGGCTTCATCGGAAACCGCTTCCGTTTGGGAGGCCTCGCAGCCTGCATCCTGGCCGCCTTGCTGGCCTGGTTTCTATTTGCCGGGGCAAGCGATTCTCCGGCCCCGCGCAAGGTCCGGCTCGTGCCTGATGGTGATACCCTGATCCTGGAGGACGGTCAGTTGGTGCGCCTGATCGGGATCAATGCTCCGGAGGCCGATACCCCGGAGGGGCCGGCCGAGCCTTTTGGAATAGAGGCCCGGGAGGCGCTTAGGGGCCTGATTTCCCTGGGCCCCGTGGTCCTGGAGAGAGACCGGGAGCAAAAGGACCGGTTCGGCAGGACCCTGGCCTATGTTTTTCTCCCGGATGGCTCCATGGCCAATGAGCGGATGCTGGCCCAAGGTCTGGCCTGGGCGCTTTCCATTTCTCCCAACAGCCGGTACACGGACAGGCTGTTGCCCGTCCAGCAAGATGCCATGATCCGGGCCGAGGGGCTCTGGCGAGCGATTCCTTCCCTTCCCGGACCCTTTGTGGGCAATGCGCGTACCAAGAGATTCCACGATACTGCCTGCCCTCATGCCCAAGGCATCTCCCGCAAAAACCGTTTTCCCTTCCAGTCCCTTGCCCAGGCCTTTCATCAGGGCCATGCTCCCTGCAAGTCCTGCCTCCACGACCGGATCATGGACGCCTGGAAGGCCTCCTTGAATCTTTCCCCAAAATGAAAGGCCGGGGAAGCCCTCCAACGGAGTCCTTCCCCGGCCGGATACAATCCTGGTCCTTCGGCTTTGCCCGGGTTATTCCTCTTCTCCCTTGGAAGCCTCGATGACCTTCTGGGCCAGTTGGGCCGGCACTTCATCGTAATGGGAAAATTCCATCTCGTAGATGCCCCGGCCGCCGGTCATGGAATTCAGGTCCGGGGCGTAGGTGAGAAGCTCGGCCATGGGCACGTGGGCTTCCACCACCTGGTGTTTGCCCTTGTTGCCCATGCCCAGGACCCGGCCCCGGCGGCTGTTCAAGTCGCCCATGACGTCGCCGGTGCAGTCATCGGGAGCCATGATGGTCACTTTCATGACCGGCTCCAGGAGAACCGGCCCGGCCTCGGCCATGCCCTTTTTGAAAGCCAGGGAACCGGCGATCTTGAAGGCCATTTCCGAGGAGTCCACAGCATGGAAGGAGCCGAAGTCCAGGGAGGCCTTGAAGTCCACCGTGGGGTATCCGGCCAGGACGCCTTTTACTGCGGCCTCGACGATGCCCTTTTCCACGGCCGGGATGTAGGTCTTGGGAATCACGCCGCCCACGACGGCGTCAACGAATTCGAATCCCTCATCCTTGGGCTTGGGCTCGAAAACCACCCAGCAGTCGCCGTACTGGCCGTGGCCGCCGGTCTGTTTCTTGTGCTTGCCCTGGACCCGGACCTTTTTCTTGATGGTTTCCCGGTAGGGAACCTTGGGAGTGGAGAGCACAACGTTGACATTGTACTTGCGCCGCATTTTCTCCACGCCCACCTCGACGTGAACCTGGCCCATGCCCTTTATCAGGGTCTCATTGGTTTCCCGATTCCGCTCAATGTGCAGGGAGGGGTCCTCCTCAAGGATCTTGGCCAGGGAACTGAAGATTTTTTCCTCGTCGCCCTTGGCCTTGGGGGCCACGGCGTAGGAGATGACCGGGTTGGGCAAGGGGATGCTCTCGTACCTGATCTTGGCCCCCTCGTCGCAGAGCGTATCTCCGGTCACGGTTTCCTTGAGCTTGGCCACGGCCACGATGGCGCCGGGTCCTGCTCCGCTGCAAGGCTTCTGCTCCTTGCCCAGGATGTTCAGCAACTGGCCGAAGCGCTCCCGGACCTCTTTGTTGGCATTGTAAAACGAGCCGTCACCGCCCAACTGGCCCGAGAAGATTCTGAACACGGTGAGGCGCCCGGCATAGGGGTCCGCCATGGTTTTGATGACCAACCCGGAAAAAGGCTCATCCGGGGAGGGTTCTCGGGTGAGGGCGTCGCCGGTGGCCGGATCCGTGCCTTCCTTGGGGGGACGTTCCCCGGGGGAGGGCAGCACTTCGTTGACCATGTTCATGAGCAGGTCGCAGCCGATGGCTTTGATGGCCGAACCGCAGAAAACGGGCACGAAAAGGCTTTTCATAGTCCCGGTGCGAAGGGCGCCGTGAAGTTCCTCCTCACTCAGCGACTCGCCTTCCAGGTAGCGTTCCAAAAGGGAGTCATCCGCCTCGGCCAGATCTTCGATAAGAGCTTCCCGGCGGGTTTCCACTTCATCGGCCAGATCGGCGGGGATCTCGGTTTCCGCAACCTTGCCGTTTTCGTAGACATAGGCCTTCTGCCTGAGCAGATCCACCACCCCCTTGAACCCGCCTTCCGTTCCGATGGGGATCTGGAGGGCCACGGGCTTGGTTTCAAACGTCTCAGCCAGATCGTTTAAGGTGCGGTTAAAATCCGAGCGTTCCCGGTCCAGGCGGTTGATGAAAACCATCCGGGGGAGGGAAAGTTGGGTGGCCACGTCCCAGCCCTGCTCGGTCTGGACCTTCACGCCCCCCACGGCATCCACCACCACCAGGGCGGAATCCACGCCCTGCATGGCGTTGCGGGTATCGGCGAAGAAATTCGAATCGCCGGGGGTGTCGGTAATGAAAACCTGGTGTTTGTTCCAGGAATATTGATGAAAAGCCACGTTGATGCTGGCCTTGCGCTTGAGTTCCTCGGGCTCGGAATCCAGTACTGAATTCCCATCATCCACGCTACCCAGGCGTGTGGTGGCTCCTGCGGCAAAAAGCATGGCCTCCGCAAGGGAGGTTTTCCCTGCGCCGCCGTGGCCGATGAATCCGATGTTCCGAATTTTTTCAGTCATTTGAGATTCCAGTGCTCCTTTTCGCCTGTGTGTGGAAGAGCCTTCCCATTCAACTCCGTGAACACTGCAGATGCGATTTGCGGATGAGATTCTTGAAAGTGATAAAAATAAGCAGGGAAGCGAACGAAAATCAAGACGAAAATTCCGTGGAGGCAGGAACCCGGGAAAGCAGGAAGAAAAATTCCCGGTTGCCCTCCGGACCGGTGATGGGGGATGGAACCGGGCCTTCAACCTTCAGACCGGATTCCGTGAAAAAGGCAGACAGTTCCTCCAGGACCCGTTGGTGCTTGGCCGGGTCCCGAACCACGCCCTTCTTGCCCACCTCGCCCTTGCCTACCTCGAACTGGGGTTTCACCATGCACAGGATGCGGCCGGACGCGGAAAGGCATTCCTGCACAGGCCCCACCACCAGACGGAGAGAAATGAAGGAAACGTCCATGACCGCCAAATCCGGCTGGACATCCAGATCTCCGGGTTTCAGGTTCCGGGCGTTGAAACGCTCCATAACCGTCACCCGGGGGTCCTGGCGGAGCTTCCAGGCCAACTGTCCATAGCCCACATCCAGGGCAATGACCCGGGCCGCGCCCCGGAGGAGGAGGCAATCCGTGAATCCGCCGGTGGAGGCGCCCACGTCCAGGCAGACCAAGCCAGACACGTCCAGCCCAAAGGCGTCCAGGGCACCGGCGAGC
>JAHJUF010000264.1 GCA_018829095.1 Pseudomonadota bacterium
GGCATCTGCTACGGCATGCACTTCATGACCCACGCCCTGGGAGGGGTGGTGAAGCGGGCCAGGAAGCGGGAATACGGCCCCACCAGCCTGGACATCACCAGCCCCGGGACGCTCCTCGCGGGGCTCACGGAAAACCCCACGCCCTGCTGGATGAGCCACGGGGATTCCATCGAGTCCCTGCCCCCGGGTTTCGTCACCACGGCCACCACCTCCAACACCCCCATTGCAGCGGCGGAAAACCCCGACCGGAAGCTCTACGCCCTCCAGTTCCATCCTGAGGTCACCCACACCCCCCAGGGTTCGCGCATGCTGGAGAACTTCGTGAAGAAGGCCTGTCGGGCCGAACCCGCCTGGACCATGGCGAACTTCCGGGATGAGGCGGTGGCGGAGATCGCCCGGCAGGTGGGGGACGGTAAGGTCATCCTGGGGCTTTCCGGCGGGGTGGATTCGTCCGTGGCCGCCGTCCTGCTCCACCGGGCCATCGGCAACCGCTTGAAGCCCATCTTCGTGGACAACGGCCTGATGCGCGAGGGCGAGGCCGGGCGCCTGCGGGAGGTGTTCAGGAACAACCTTCACGTGCCCGTGCGGTTCGTCAGCGCCCAAAGGCGATTCCTCTCCGCCCTTTCCGGGGTCATGAATCCGGAGCGGAAAAGGAAGATCATCGGCCGGGTGTTCATGGAGGTCTTCGAGGCCGAGGCCAAGAAGATCAAGGACGTGAAGTTCCTGGCCCAGGGCACCCTGTACCCGGACATCATCGAGAGCGTTTCCGCTTTCGGCGGCCCCTCGGCGGTCATCAAGAGCCACCACAACGTGGGCGGCCTGCCCAAAAAAATGAAGCTCTCCCTGGTCGAGCCGCTGAAGTACCTGTTCAAGGACGAGGTGCGGAAGCTTGGCGAGGAACTGGGGCTCCCGGAAGACATGGTGTGGCGGCAGCCCTTCCCCGGCCCGGGGCTCGCCATCCGCATCATCGGCGAGGTCTCGGCCAAACGCCTTTCCATCCTGCGGAAGGCCGATGCGCTCCTCATCGAGGAGATCCGGGCCGCTGGCCTGTATCGCAAGCTGTGGCAGTCCTTCCCCGTGCTGTTGCCCATCAAGAGCGTGGGCATCATGGGGGACCAGCGCACCTACGAGAACATCCTGGCCATCCGGGCCGTCACCAGCACGGACGCCATGACCGCGGACTGGGCGCGCCTGCCCCACGACCTCCTGGCCCGGGTGTCCAACCGGATCATCAACGAGGTCCGGGGGGTGAACCGGGTGGTTTACGATATCAGTTCCAAGCCCCCCAGCACCATCGAATGGGAATGAGGGTAAAATACAGCCATGTCTTTTCGCACCGGTTTTGAAGGCGGCCCCCCGCCTGAAAAGGAAATGGGGGATGCGGCTTCCGGCGGGGAGAACTTCGGCCAGGAGCTGACGGAAAAGAAGATCGAGCGCCTTGAGGGCCGGCTGACCTTCCAGAGCATCCTCGTGTTCCTCCTTTTCCTGTCCCTGGGGGTGTTCTTCTACTTCGACTTCACCCACCGCATCGCCCGGGTCCAGGACACGGGGGCGTCCAGGGTGGAGGACCTGTCCCGCCAGCTCCGGGCGGACCTGGACTATCTGTCAACCACCCTGGACGAGCGCACGAAGGGCATCCACGCAGCCCTGACGGACCTGAGGAACGCCCAGGCCGCCAACCGGGACCTGGCCCGTCAGGTGGGGGCCAACCTGGACCGGCTTTCGGAAACCGCCCTGACCCTGGAAAGGGGCAAGATTCTCCTGGCCGATCAGGAAAAGGCCGCGTCCCGGGAAAGGGAAAAAATCTCCGGCGCCCTGGAAGCCGAGCAAAAGAGCTCCAGCCAGGCCCGGGAATCCCTGCGCAAGGATCTGGCCGACTTTTCGGCGCAGGTGGCCTCTCTGGTGGAGTCCTCCGCAGGGCTCAAGACCTCCGTGGAAACCATGAACCAGAAGATCGCGGAATTTTCCCTTTCCCTGAATACCCTGGCCCGGGCCAAGGTGGACAAGACCCTCCTGGACGAGCTTCTGGCCCACCAGCAGGCCGTGATGGAATCCCAGATGGCCGAGACGGACAAGACGGCCAAGGCCCTGGAACTCCGCCTCCGGGCCCTGGAAACCGATCTGGGCCGCGTGAAAAAGGAAGTCCGCACCGACAACACCCCGGCTCCCAAGGAGTCCTCCCCTTCCGCTCCTCCCCCTCCTCCGGGAAAGATCATCGAGCAGGACCTGAACTGAATCAACGGTTTTTTTCTGACGTTTGTGACCGGATCTGACCACCTCATGTGCCAAACCTGCAGCCAATGCAGCTTTTCGGGACGGGCCCGGATGCCGCATTCCAATCATTCCAAAAGGGAGGGGAAAATGAAGAAGATCCTTGTGGGTGTTGTGCTTTTGGTCCTGGGGGCTGTTCCGGCCGCCAACGCGGGGGACTGGACCGGAAACGTCAACGTGCTCCTGGGCTCCAAGGCCATGGAGGAAAAGGACTGGGAGCCCCTGGACGAGCAGGCGGAATTCGCCATCCGGGTGGATTTCCGCAAAAAGGAGTGGCCGGTCAACCTCGCCGTGGACCTGGTGGGCAGCTACGCGGAGGATGACGGGTACTACCTCTTTCCCGGGGTGGGTCCGGCCTGGGCGAATCTGGAGCTTTCCACGGCCGAGTGGAACCTGGGCCTGCGCAAGATATGGGAAAACTTTCCCCACGTGCGGCCTTTCCTGGGCGGGGGCCTGGCCATCATCCGGGCCAAGACCGAGGTTTCTGCCCTGGGCGTGTCCGTGGACCGGGATGACACGGGGGTGGGCTACTTCCTGGACGGCGGGGTGTTCTGGACCCTGTCCGAGCACTTCAACCTGGGCGTGGACCTCCGCTACTCCTGGGCCGAGGTGAGCTGGGACAACTGGGAGGGCAACGCCGGGGGAGGCCACGCTGGCATCATGGCGGGCTACCACTGGTAGGCCCGGTCCGCATTCGGAGCAACCACACGCCGCAGCTGCGGGATGATCCCGGGCTGCGGCGGTTTTTTATCCCGGCTGCAAAGCGGGTCCCGGCGGGGCGGGGTCGCCCAAACAAAAAAACGCCGGGCCTCCCGAGGGGGTCCGGCGTTTTTTTGTTTTCCGTCCCCCCATCCGAGGGCAAGGCTACCGGCCAGACAAAAAGCCTGTGCTCAGACGCCACACGTTCCAGGAGACGCCCCGGGAGGAGCGGAAGAAGAGGTGGGCTCCGTCCGTGGACCACCGGGGCAGATCGTCCCGGCTCTTGTTGGTGGTGAGCTGCTGGGAAAGGCCGGTTTTTAGATCCAGCACATAGATGTCCCGGCTTTCGGGCTTGTCCGGGAGCTGCTTCACGTAGGCCACGAACCGGCTGTCCGGAGAGGATACGGGCTGCATGCAGTGCATCTCGTTGTCCGAGATGATCTGGGTCAGGTTGGAGCCGTCAATCTTGCAGGTCCAGATGGTCTGGAGGTTGGTGTTCTCGTCCGGGGTCTGGAAGAGGAGGGTCTCGTTGTCCATCCATTGGCCTGCCTGCCCCTGCTTGAGCTGGGTGGGGAGCGCGCCGTTGCTGTTCATGTACCAGAGGAAGGGCGCGTTATCCATGAACTCCTGGCAGGAGACCAGGATGTGCTTTCCGTCCGGGGATTCGGAGGGGCTGAAGTAGCGGAAGGACGGAGTGCCGATGCGGGTGAGCCCGCCGGAGCCCACGGAGGAGACCCGCCACAGGTAGTAGGTCTGATCGGAGGTGTCTTTTGCAACGCGGCCCTTGTCCCCCACGAAATAGACCGAGGAGCCATCCCGGGAGAAGGCCGGGTCCCAGTGGAAGTAGTCGGTCTTGGAGAGGCGCATCTTGCCGCCCTTGTAGATCCAGAGATCCGAACCCTCCCGGCCCTCCTGGTTGAAGATGGTCACCACCACGTCGGAGGCGTCGTTCACCGCATAGTTTTGGAAATAGGAGCCCACGTCCGCGTAGCGCTGGGGCGTCATGAGGCTTTCGGCATCCTTGTCCACCGTGGAGCGCTCGGCGATCTCCTCCACCCTCTCCACCTTGATGGACGAAACCCCCGCCCTGTCCGTGACCACCACTTCCCGGATGAGGACGACCTTGCCTGTGGGCGCCTCCTTGGGCAGGGTCTGGCAGCCGGACACGAGGCACAGGGCCAGGAGCGCGGCCGGAACAACAGCCCAATTGCAAAAGGATTTCTTCATGGCACTTCCTTCCGGGCGGGGAGGGCCGCGATTTGCGCGGGAAGCAGGGGCTTCCGGGGAAAACGCGGCAAAAAGGCAAGAATATAACCTGCATAGCCTGAGAAGTATTCCCTATCACGGAACTCCCCGGCCCTTCAAGCCGTTTCACCGGAACCCCGCCGGGCAGGGGCGGGGAAGCCGGGCGCAGGCCAAAACCAAAGGGAAACGGTGGATCGGGCGGAGCAGGAAAACCGGCCCGCAACACGGGGGCTGGAAAATCCCCCGGATCCTTGTTTCGCCGAACCTTTTGGAAATCCTCGCAATCCGCGTTAGGCGGCCCGGGGCAAGGGGCTGGGCTCCGGGTTGATTTCCGGGGCCAGGGGGGTGAGTCCCCAGGCGGCCCGGGCCTGGTCGCACCGGGGGTTCTGCACCCCGTCTTCCCAGGAGGGGGGGAATTCCCGGCAGATGGACGCCCGGCGCTCGTAGATGGAGCACCGAACGCCGGCGCCGATGTCCCCCAGGAGGGCTTCGCACCGGGGTTCGGGTCCCCGGGTTCCCCTCATGATGAGGAAAAAGTCGTTCAACTTCTCGGTCATGGCCGCCGGGACGCCGCCCGGGGTGGCGTCGTCGGTCTCGGCCCAGTAGAAGGAAGCGCGGAAATGGGCGCAGCAAGCGCCGCAGGCAAGGCAGGGGTTGGCACGCATGGCGCGGATACCGTGAAGGGAAAGGGTTCTTGGGCTCCCCAGTTTCGGGGCGGCCCAATGTACGCCCGGCTGCGGAAAAATCAAGAGGAATGTTGGGGGGTTGGGGAGAAGGGGTTCTGGGCCTCATCCCCCAAGGCCCAGGAGTGAAAGCCAGCCCCAGGCCAGGGCCAGGGCCGCCAGGGTGGCCGGGACCCCCACCCGGGCGTGGGCGGCCCAGGTGATGCGCACCCCGTGGCGGGCGGCCAGGTCTGCCACGATGAGGTTGGCGATGGAGCCCACCAGGAGCAGGTTCCCGGCCAGGGTGGACGAAAGGGCCAGGAGGGGGCCCGCCAGGGGGAAGGTGGCCGAGGGCAGGAGCAGCATGACCGCCGGGACGTTGGACACCAGGTTGGACAGAGCCACCGTGGACAGGAAGAGCCAGCCGGGCCGCTCCGGCCGCACCCCGGCCCGGGCCGCCAGGTCCAGGAGGGCAGCGAGGCCCCCGGACTCCCGGAAGGCGTGGTTCACCACGAACAGGGCCACGAAGAGCACCAGGAGTTGCCAGTCCACCAGGCCCAGGACGTCCCGGGAGCGCATGCGCCGGGAGCACAGCAGCACCCCGGCCCCGGCCAGGGCCGCGGCCTCCCGGGGCATGGGGGCGAAGAGGAAGGCCGCCAGCACCGCCGCCAGCACGGCGAAGCCCTTGGCCGTCTGCCACCGGTCCAGGGAGGGGGCCTCCACCTCCACCCTGGCCGCCGCCACCCTCCACCGCCCCCGCCAGGCCGCGCACACCGCGCCCCAGGCCAGAAGGAGCGCCCCCAGGGCCGGCACGGCCCCGGCCTTCAGGTAGCCGGAAAAGGACAGGGACAGGACCTGGCCGATGAGCATGTTCTGGGGGTTGCCGATCAAGGTGGCGGCCGAGCCCGCGTTGGCGGAAAGGGCCAGGCCCAGGAGAAAGGGAACCGGGTGCACGCCCCGGCGGCAGCAGGCCTCCACCAGCACCGGGGCGGCCGCCAGGCAGACGATGTCGTTGGCCAGGAGCGCCGACAGGGCCCCGGCCAGGAGCATGACCAGAAGAAGCAGGACCGGCGGGGACGCCTCGGCCCCGGCCATGCGCCGCACGGCGTGGGTGTAGAACCCGGACAGGCGGAACTGGGCCGACACCACCATGAGCCCCAGGAGCAGGGCGATGGTGGGCACGTCCACCGCGGCCCAGGCCCGGTCCGCAGGCACCCTCCCGGCCGCCACCAGGACGATGGCCCCCAGGAGCGCCACCCCCGTGCGGTCCAGGGAAAGGCCCGGCAGCCTCCCCAGGATCATCCCCGCGTACACCCCTGCGAAAACCCCCAGCACCAAAGGATCCAACAGCCGCCTCCCCGTGGAAGGTCCACCAGCGCCCGGAGCCTCAAGGCTGCAAAACATAAACCGGAGCGGGAAAAAAGGGAATCCCTCCGTGGGGCATCAGCCCCCAGGACCTTTTCCAGAAGCGCGATGATCCGGGCGTCGTTGTGGCCGCCCCGGCGCGTCCCGGAGAACCCGGGCCGAAACCGTGGGATCTTTCTTTTCCAGCGCCCTGGCGCGCGCGGGGTCCCGTATCCGGTGGCAATCGTCCATGAGGTCCTCCAGCCGGGAATGAGGAAAGGGAATGAGGATGATGTGAGCGGAAAATTCTACCACAGCCGCCAGGGCCGGGAACAGGACCGGGCGGCTTTTCCATCCCGCGTTGACGGGCCTTTGGAAATGGTGCATAAATACCGGGAATGACGGACACTTGATGGAGGAAGGCCTTGAAAGACCAAGACGTTTCCTTGTCGCGGGACAAGGGGGAACCGGAAGCGGGCGGACTGGCGGCCTCCGGCCGGAGCACCATCCTGGGCCGGTCCGCCTGGGCCGTGGGCCGCGTCCTGTCCGGGGTTTCGGAGCGGGTGGCCCGGCGGGTGGACCCCGAGGCCGTGGCCCGGGTCATGAGCGGGGTCATGGCGAAAAACGCCCGGACCGTGGGCCGCGTCCTGGCCGCCCTGGACCCCGGGGCTGTCACCGCGCCCTTGAACGAGGCCCTGGAAAAAAACCCCTCCCTCCTGTCCAACCTCGCGGCCGGGGTGGATCTGGTCCCCCTGGCCAAGGCCATGAACCGGTTCCTGGACAAGCACAAGAGCCTCCCGGCGGACCTTTTGAAGAAGATGGACGAGGAGGTCCTTTCCGGCGTGCTGAACGTCATGGTCCGGGAGACGGCGGGCCTCGTGCCCAGGCTCATGAAACGCCTGGACCCCGGGGCCCTGGCCGAGAGCGCCAATCTGGTCCTGGCCGAGGCCGGGGGGCTGGTGAAGGAAATCATGGTCCGCCTGGACGAGGCGGCGGCGGCTTCGGCGCTGAATTCGCTCCTGGCGGCCCGGCCGGATCTCCCCGGCGCGGTGCTGGAGGGCCTGGAGCCGGACACGGTGAGCGCCCTGGCCAACGCGGCCGTGGCCGACGCCCCCCGCCTGATGCGGCGTTTTTCCGGGACCGTGGAGCCCGTGATCCTTGGGGCTGCGGCCAACGCCATCCTGAAGGAGCATGGGCCGGGCATGGGCTCCGTGGCCGCGTACCTGGACCCCGAGGCGGTGGCCGGGGCGGTGAACGCCGCCCTGGCGGCCTATCCCGAGTTCACCGCCGGGCTCATGGAACACCTGGATGAAAAGACCCTGGCCGCCGTGGTCAACCCGGTCCTGGCCGGGGCCGGGGAACTCACCGCCCGCCTGGCTCCGCACCTGGATGCCGGAGCCCTGGCCGGGCTGGTGAACGCGGTGGTGAAGAGCCGGCCCGAACTGGTGGCCCAGGTGGCGGACGGCCTGGGCCCCGAGGCTGTGGCCGCCCTGGTGGCAACGGGCCTCGAAGCCGCCCCCGGGCTCCTGGCCAAGGTCGCGGCGGCCCTGGACCCCGAATCCCTGGCCGCCCTGGCCAACCTGGCCATCCGGGAGCACGCCTCCCTCATGACCCAGGTGGCTGCGGCCCTGGACCCCGAGGTTCTTGCCGGAGCGGCCAACGCCCTTTTGGCAAAAAAGCCGGAGCTGGCCGCCGACGTCCTGGCCCATCTGGACCCCGCGCCCATGGCCCGGGCCGCCGACGCCCTGATCGCCCGGGGCGGCGAGTTCGCCGCCCGCCTCACCGAGCACCTGGACCCCGACGGCCTGGCCGCCACGGCCAACATGCTCATCGTCCACAACCCGGATTTCGTCATCCGCCTGGTGGGGGGCCTGGACGTGGAAAAGGCCGCCAACACGTTGAACCGCATCATCGTGAACAACCTCCACCTCATGGACTCGTTCCTGAAGGGGTTCAACGCCCAGGCCATGGCCGAACTCATCACCCGCAGCGACGAGCGGTTCATCACCTTCGTGAACGTGCTCCTTTCGGACCGGAACCTCACGGGCAACCTGGGATTCCACCACAAGTCCAATCTGGGCAAAAAGCTGAACCGCACCGCCGTGGCCGCCACCACCAAGGCCCTGTCCCTGCACAAGCTCGACTACTCCTGGCAGGGATAGCGGGCGGGAGCGGGGCCGGTTTTTTGGGAATGGTTGCCCAGCCTTCAGGTTCAAAGCACGGGCTCGACGTTCTTGGGGCTCTGCCCATATTGCCCAACACGCAACAACCAAGGGAAAGGAGCGCGTCATGGCTGATGACAAGAAGAGACTGACCACCGCTTTCGGCATCCCCGTTGCCGACGACCAGAACTCCATGACCGCCGGGCCCCGGGGTCCGGTCCTGATGCAGGACGTCCACCTCCTGGAAAAACTGGGCCACTTTGACCGCGAGCGCATCCCCGAGAGGGTGGTGCATGCCAAGGGGGCCGGGGCCGGGGGATATTTCGAGGTCACGGCGGATGTGACCCCCTACACCAAGGCAAAATTCCTTTCCAAAGTGGGGAAGCGCACGGAGGTGTTCGCCCGGTTTTCCACCGTGGGCGGCGAAAAGGGCTCGGCGGACGCGGCCCGGGACCCCCGGGGTTTCGCCGTGAAGTTCTACACCGAGGAGGGCAACTACGACTTCGTGGGCAACAACACCCCGGTGTTCTTCATCCGCGACCCGCTCAAGTTCCCGGACTTCATCCACACCCAGAAACGGCACCCGGCCACCAACTGCAAGGACCCGGACATGTTCTGGGACTTTCTCTCCCTCACCCCGGAATCCATCCACCAGGTCACCATCCTGTTTTCCGGCCGGGGCACTCCGGCGACCCTCCGCAACATGAACGGATACGGCAGCCACACCTACATGTGGACCAACAAAAAGGGCGAGTGTTTCTGGGTCAAGTACCATTTCATGACCGACCAGGGGGTCCGGAACCTCAGCCAGGCGGAATCCACCCGCCTGTCCGGCGAGGACCCGGACCATGCCACCCGGGACCTCTTCGAGGCCATCCGGCGCGGGGACAACCCCTCCTGGACCCTGGAGATGCAGATCATGCCCGTGGACCAGGCCCGGGACTACCGCTTCGACGTCTTTGACATCACCAAGGTCTGGCCCCACGGGGATTATCCGCCCATCCAGGTGGGCAAGCTGGTGTTGAACCGCAACCCGGAGAATTACTTCGCCGAGGTGGAGCAGTCCGCCTTCGGCCCGGGCAACCTGGTTCCGGGCATCGCCGCTTCCCCGGACAAGATGCTCCAGGCGCGCCTGTTCTCCTACCACGACACCCACCTGCACCGCCTGGGCCCCAACTACCACCTCATCCCGGTCAACCAGCCCAAGGCCTGCCCGGAAAAGAGCTACCAGCGCGACGGGCCCATGCGCACGGACGGCAACGGCGGCAGCGGCCCCAACTACTGGCCCAACAGCTTCAACGGCCCCGGGCCGGACGAGGCCCTGAAACAACCGGGAATGGGGCTGGAGGGCGACTCCGGGCGGTACGCCTACACCCATCCCAATGACGACTTCGTGCAGCCCGGAAACCTCTACCGCCACGTGATGTCGGACATGGACCGGGAGCACCTGGTCAACAACATCGTGGGGCATCTCGGCGGAGCGCAGCATCGCATCCAGCTGCGCCAGGCGGCCCTTTTCCTGAAGGCTGACGAGGATTACGGCAAGCGCGTGGCCCAGGGGCTGGGCCTGGACCTTGGCGAGGTGAAGCGTCTGGCGGCCATGTCCCGGGAAGACCGGGCCACGGCGACAAGTTGATGGTAAGAGTTTTTTTCGGCAAGTGATGGGGCTTCAGGACCCCGTCCCCTGACAAGGGCGGGGTCCTGAAGCCCGGAAGCCACTTGCGGAATTGGTCAAAAAGCGTAAGAATTCACGAAGTATGCAGATGATGCCAAGAGGCTGACGGAAGGTAGGCTGACCGGGGGTTGTCCGAAGCCTTTCCGGACGCTGCGGCCGAACTCATTGCCGACAAAGGAGAAAAAGAATGGGTGACAAGGGGAAAAAGGATAAAGGCAACCGGGAAGAGCAGAAAAAAGCCAAACTCAACCCCAAGGAAAAGCGGAAGCTGAAAAAAGAGAAGAAGAAATAGCATGCTGACGAATCCCTGCCGCCCCTGGCCACCAGATCCCAGGGGCGGCAGGGGGCAAGCAGTTGCCGGGGGCAGCCTTCGGCTTCTGGAAATATCTTTAATCCCTTCGGCGTAATCCCCTTTTCAAAACCTTTGTAATCTGCAGTTTTCCTTTGATTTTTGCCTGCCCAAAGACCCCTTGCCCTCAATCCTCCAGGCCCCGCACCACCTCCCGTACCACCGCCTGGACCTTGGGCGCGGCTCTTGCCGCCGTGGCCAGAATTTCCTCCAGGTTGGCGGGGGTTATGGCTCCGGGGACATTCAGGTTGGTGATCACGGCAAAGCCCAGAACCCGCAGGCCGTGGTGGTTCGCGGCGATGGCTTCGTTCACCGTGGAGAAGCCCACCGCGTCCGCGCCGATGGTGCGCAGGAAGGTCATTTCCGCCGGGGTTTCCAGGGAGGGGCCCTTGAGGCCCGCGTACACCCCGCGCTGGAGGGGGATGCCCAGGCGGTCGGCAACGGCCAGGGCCGTGTCCTTCAGGCCCGAATCCCAGGCCGCGCCCATCTCCGGGAACCGGGGCCCCCAGGGGTCGTGGTTCACGCCCACAAGGGGGTTTTCGCCCGTGAGGTTGATGTGGTCCTCGATGAGCATGATGTCCCCCGGGGAGAAATCCGGGTTCAGGCCGCCCACGGCATTGGCCAGGACCAGGGCCCGGGCCCCCAGGACCGCTGCCACCCGCACGGGAAAGGTCACCTCCAGAGCCGAGTAGCCCTCGTACAGGTGGAACCGCCCGGAAAAGGCCAGCACGGGCCGCCCGGCCAGGGTTCCGGCCAGAAGCCTGCCCCGGTGCCCGGCCACGGTGGACACCGGGAAGTGGGGGATGTCGGCGTAGGAAAAGGAAGCCTCTTCCACGAGGCCCTCCACCGTGTCCCCCAGTCCGGTACCGGCCACCAGGGCGGCCACGGGCGCCCGGCCGATCCGCTCCCTCAGCCAGTCGGCCGCCTCCTCCACCTGCCTCACGTACTCGGGATGCATGGATTTTCTCCATTGGAACCATGGGATTGAGTTGCGGCGGCCGCGCGTCCCCGATTGATGGAGAGATGGGGTCCGCGAACCCGGAAAGATCCTTTCCTGCATACCGTTGCCGGGCCGGGCGGGTCAAGCCGGGGGAGCCGGTTCCTTGGGCGAGGGTTTTGGGGTTGACGGCAACAGGGGTATTCGTTAACCTCCGTCGCCGTCAGGGTTAACGAAAGCCCCCGGACCCGGAGAGCCCCGTGGCGACACGGCCTGAAAACGATATCCCGGCCTTTGACCGGGACCACCTCTGGCACCCCTACACCTCGGCGACAAACCCCCTGCCGGTGTACGAGGCCGTGTCGGCCCTGGGCGTGCGCATCCGCCTCGCGGACGGCCGGGAACTCATCGACGGCATGGCCTCGTGGTGGTGCGCCATCCACGGGTACAACCACCCGGAGCTGAACCGGGCGGCTGCGGACCAGCTTTCCCGCATGTCCCACGTCATGTTCGGCGGCCTCACCCACGCCCCGGCCGTGGACCTCGCCCGGCTGCTCCTTTCCATCGCCCCGCCGGGCCTGGAGCGGGTCTTCTTCTCGGACTCCGGCTCCGTGTCCGTGGAGGTGGCCCTCAAGATGGCCCTCCAGTATTGGCACGCCCGGGGCTGCCCGGAAAAGCGGCGGTTCCTTACGATCCGGAACGGGTACCACGGGGACACCTTCGGGGCCATGGGGGTGTGCGATCCGGTCACGGGCATGCACGGCCTGTTCGCCGGTTCCCTCATGGACAAC
>JAHJUF010000265.1 GCA_018829095.1 Pseudomonadota bacterium
AACCACTGGAGGCAGGTGGGGGAGTCCTCCCGAAGGTCCACGATGACGTCGAAGATGGCCCCCCGGGTGCAGCGCACCAGCTTGGCCTCGGCCCGGGGACGGTGCTGGAAGTGCATGCCCCGAATCGTCCCTTGCCGGGCGTTGTACGAAACGCTGCACTGGACAAAGGCGTCCGCAAGCCCCCGCTGGCCGAACTCGTCCGCGCAAAAGGTCCGGGCGAAAAAGCCCCGCTCGTCCTCCAAAAGCTCGGGCTCCACCACCAGGGCGCCGGAAAGGGGGGTCTCGACAAACTTCATGGCAGCACCCGAATCTCGGGGATGGGCACCACAAACCGCCCGCCCCATTCCCGGATATGGGCCATCTGTTCCGTGATTTCCCCGGCCAGGTTCCAGGGCAGGATGAGCACGTAGTCGGGCCGTGTTTTTGCTATTTTTTCCGGCCCGAACACGGGAATCCGGGTGCCTGGGAGAAACGTCCCCTGCTTCCGGGGGCTTTTGTCCACCGTGTAGTCCAAAAGGTCCGCGCGCACGCCGCAGTAGTTCAGCAGGGTGTTGCCCTTGGCCGGCGCGCCGTAGCCCGCCACAGTCTTGCCCTCTTCCCGGGCGGCGATGAGAAAGGAGAGAAGCTTCCGTTTCACCGCGTGGACTTTGGGGGCGAAATCCCGGTAGGCGGAAAGCTCATGGAGCCCGGCGGCCCGTTCCTTTTCGGCCAGCGCCGCCACCCTTGCCGTGGCCTTGCGGCACTCCCCCACGTGGGCCGCGTGGATGCGCAGGGACCCGCCGTGGGTGGGAAGTTCGTCCACATCGAAAACAAAGAGCCCGTGGGCCGCGAAAAGTTGACTAGCCGCGAGGAAGGAAAAGTAGGAAAAATGCTCGTGGTAGATGGTGTCGAACTGGTTCTCTTCCATGAGGCGCAGGAGGTGGGGAAACTCCATGGTGATGACGCCGCCTTCGGCCAGGAGGATCTTCATGCCTTCCACAAAGTCGTTCACATCCGGCACGTGGGCCAGCACGTTGTTGCCCACCAGAAGGTTCGCCCGAACGCCCCGGGACACCAACTTCCCGGCCAGGGCGGAGCCGAAGAACTCGCAGACCGTCTCGACGCCTTTTTCCCGGGCCGCCTCGGCCACGTTTTTGGCCGGCTCCACCCCCAGGACCGGGACCCCCTGTTCCCGGAAGAACTGGAGCAAGTACCCGTCGTTGGAGGCGAGTTCCACCACCAGGCTTTGGGGCGAAAGGGAAAGACGGGGAACCATTTCCCGGGCGTATTGCCGGCAGTGGGCAAGCCAGGAATCGGAAAAGGAGGAGAAGTAGGCGTACTCCTCGTTGAAAATGGCCGCCGGGGCCTCAAAGGCCGGGAGCTGGACCAGGAGGCATTTGCCGCACACCCGGGCGTGGAGGGGGAAGAACGGCTCCATCTCATCCAGGCGATCCGCGGAAACAAAGGCGTTGGAAACCGGGGAGACGCCCAGGTCCACGAAGGTATGGGTCAGCGGCTCGCCGCAGAACCGGCAGGTCAAGGCCATCAGCGTCTCTCCGGCAGGCTTTGGTACTCCCGGATCTGGGACAGGGAATACGCGCCCATGTCCTCGCCACGGTCCCGGGCGCGGTACCAGTCGCAGGTCCAGGCCAGGGCATCGGTCAGGTTCAAGCGCCTGAACCAGGAAAGGCGGTCCCGGGCCAGGGAGGAATCCAGCTTCAGATAATGGGCCTCGTGGGGGGCTCCGGGCTCCTGCCGGTTCTCCCAGGACGCCCCCTCCCACAGGGCCGCCATGCGGTCCGCCAGCTCGCCCACGGAAACCGCGTCCTTCTCGTCCGGCCCGAAGTTGAAGGCCCGGGCGCAGTCCGCTGAGTCCGCGAAAAGCTCCTCAGCCACGGCGAGGTACCCGGAGAGGGGCTCCAGGACGTGCTGCCAGGGGCGGATGGCACGAGGGTTGCGGATGGGGACGGGAAGGCCCGACAGGAAGGCCCGGGCAATGTCCGGGACCAGACGGTCCGCGGCCCAGTCGCCGCCGCCGATGACATTTCCGGCCCGCACCGAGGCCACCCAGGGCGGCCCGGGGGTGAAGAAGGAACGGCGATAGGCGGCCGTGGCCAGCTCGGCGCAGCCCTTGGACGAGGAATAGGGGTCCGCGCCGCCCATGGGTTCGCCCTCCCGGTAACCCCAGCACCATTCCCGGTTCTCGTAGCACTTGTCGCTGGTCACGGCCACCACAGCCCGGACCCCGGGGGTCTGCCGGGCGGCCTCCAGGATGTGGACCGTGCCCAGGACGTTCACGGCGTAGGTTTCCACGGGAGTGTCGTAGGAGGCCCGCACCAGGGACTGGGCGGCCATGTGGATGACCACCTCGGGCCGGGTCTCGGAAAAGACCTCCAAAAGAAGCGGAAGATCCCGGATGTCGCCCATGATGGAACGCACGCGCCCGGCAATCCCCGCGTCCTCGAAAAGACTGGGCATGGTGGGCGGCGCCAGGGCGTATCCCGTGACCTCGGCCCCGGCATCGGATAGCCAAAGCGAAAGCCACGCGCCCTTGAAGCCCGAGTGCCCGGTGATCAGGACCCGGCGGCCCTTCCAGAAATCGGGGTTCATTCCCAGACCTTCCACGGGGCCTTTCCCGTTTCCCACATCTGGCGCAGGAGGCGGAGCTCGTGGAGGGTGTCCACGCACTGCCAGAAGCCCGGATGGAAATAGGCGTGGAGCTGGCCTTCGGCGGCCAGACGCTCGCAGGGCTCCCGCTCCCAGGAGGTATCGTCCCCAACGATGTAATCGATGGCCTCGGGCTCCAGCACGAAAAAACCGCCATTGATGTAGGAGGTGGTGCCGTCGGGCTTTTCGGAAAAGGTTTTCACCCGGTTGCCGTCCAACCCCAGGATGCCGAAACGCTGGGGTGGCTGGACCGCCGTCACCGTAGCCAGCTTGCCGTGAGACTTGTGAAAAGCTAATAATTTCTTCAGGTCCACGTTGGACAGGCCATCGCCGTAGGTGAAGAAAAAGGTGGAGGTAAGCCGGTCCTTGAGGCGTTTCAGCCGGCCGCCGGTCATGCTCTCCGCGCCCGTTTCCACCAGCTCGATGTTCCAGTCCTCCTGAGCCTGGCGCTGGGCGCGGCACTCGCCGGTGGAAAGATTCACCGTCAGGTCCCCCGTGAGCTGGGGATAATGCAGGAAGTAGCGCTTGATGACCACGCCCTTGTAGCCCAGGGCCACGGCGAAATCCGAAAACCCCTGGGTGGCGAAAAGCTTCATGAGATGCCACAAGAGGGGCCGGCCGCCGATCTCGATCATGGGCTTGGGCAGGACCTCGGTCTCCTCCGAAAGCCGGGTGCCGAATCCTCCCGCCAGGATGACCGCCTTCATTCTTTCTCCTCCTTTTCATCCGCCCCGGCCGGGGGGAGTTCCTTCACCACCGGGTCCCGGGAAAGATGGTCGAACCGCAACTGGGTCACCTGCTCGCTCACCAGGCCCACGAGGAAAACCAGAACCGCCACGGTCATGAACATGGCGCTGGTGGGGCCGTAGCGGGAATCCAGGAAAAGGACCTTGTACAGGCCCCAGAAAAGCCCGACCAAAAACATGGCCCCGGACACGGGCAAAAAGATCTTCATGGGCGAAAATACGGTGGCGATTTTCAGGATGATGAGGAAGAACCGGCTGCCGTCGGTCAAGAGCCGGATCTTGGACTTGCCCGTTCGCTTGCGGGAGCGGATGGGCACGTAATGGAGCGAATAGCCGGAGCGCACCACCGCCAGGGTGAGGGTGGAGGGGTAGGAGAAGGTATTGGGCAGAAGATTCACGAACTCCCGGGCCACGTGGCCCTTGACGGCCCGGAACCCCGAGGTGAGGTCATCGATCTTCCTCCCGGACACGTAGGATGCGAGCCCGTTGTAAGTGCGATTGGCCAGGTCCCGGTGGGCGGAGGTCTCGGACTCGCCGCTCCGGGCCCCCACCACGAGGTCGAAGTGATCGAGCTTTTCCAGGAGCCTCGGGATGTCCTCGGGGGGGTGCTGGCCGTCGGCGTCCATGAGGAGGATGTCTTGCCCCCGGGCGTTTCGAATGCCGGTTTTCACGGCCGCTCCGTTGCCCATGTTGTAGGGGTGGGACACCACCCGGGCCCCGGCGGCGGCGGCGGCCTCAGCGGTGCCGTCCGGGGAGCCGTCGTCCACCACCAGGATCTCGAAGCTTTTCCCGGTTTCGCGCATGATGGCCGCCACGCGCCCCACCACTTCCCCCACAGCCCCAGCCTCCATGTAGGCGGGCATGACCACGCTGATAGCGATATCTTCGGATTTCGGACGTTCGGACATGGAATCCTTCCCTGGGGCGGGTCCCCGGCGGGTGTATGCACGGTATCCGTTCTTCGGCGTTTCCTGCGAAGGCGGGGAAGGGGCCGGTGTGCGGGCCGACCCGCGCCCGCATTGACACAGGAGGGTATGATAGGCGAAGATGGGTTGTTTCGCAACCCCCAAAAAACCTGAATCCAGCGATATTCGGGGCAGTTGGCCCCCGGAGGCCCAACCAGGACATGGACCGGGAATCCTATGCAGAGGGACGGGACGCACCGGGCGGGGCCCCCTACGCCGAGGCGGTGGCCCGGCACCAGGACGTCCTCTACGGGCTTGCCCTGGGCGTCTGCCCGAACCCGGAAGCAGCCCGGGAGGCTTATTGCCTGGCCCTTTCCCGAGGCCTTCATCAGGCTGATCCGGGCCTGAACGACTCCGCGCTTCTGGCCTTCTGGTGCGGAGCCATCCTTGGGGAAGGGGAGGGCCATAGTCCGCCGAAAGCCGCGGTGCCTATGGCTTCGGGCGGCGACCAGGGCTTGCGCCCGGAGATCCCCGGGGCCTGGACCGATTGCCTGGCCGCCCTCCCCCGGGACCGCCGGGCCGCCGTCCTCCTCCGGGGGGCCGGATTCACCGCCGACCAGGCTGCTGAAATCCTTCAGGCGTCCCCGGCCTGGGCCCGGTTTCTCACCTTTCACGGGCTCCATCTTTTCACCCGAGAGCTTTTCCTCCGGGGCGTGCTTCCCCCGGACTCGCCGGACCCGGCTTCGGGGGCCGCCGAAATCCTGGGGTGCCTCGTCCATCGCCCTCCCCCGGAAATCGCCACCCCCACGGCCCTGTACCAGCCCCCGGCCTCCGGCCCCGGCGGATTCCCCGGGCGGGCCGCCCGGTTTCTCCAGGCCCTTTCCCCCTTCTCCCGGAAGGTTCTGGCCCATTTTGCGGCTTCGGCCTGCTTCCTGGCCCTCTCCCTGGTCCTGGGCTCCGGCCTGTTCACGACCCATCCCGGAGGGCTTTCCGCCTGGGCCCTGGACCAACAGCGCTTCGCGATCTTTCTTTCCCTGGCCCTGGCCGCCCTAGGCCTGGCGTCGGCCCGGCAGGGGCGCGTCCGGATTTTACCCGTGTGGTTGAGCGCCCTCCTCTTCCTCTCCGGCATGTCCGGCCAGGCTGTGGGCGTGGCCCAAGGGGCGTCCGTCCCGGGCCTGGCCCTGCCGCTGACCGCCAGCGTCGCAGCCCTGGGGGCCTTGATCCTGGCCCTGTTGGCCGCCCTGTTCGCATGCACCGGTGGGGATTCGGGCTCCTCCCGCCCTCCCGGCTGAGCCCCCCAGCCCTCCCCAGGCTTCCGCCCGAACCCCGCCCCTCCCTTCCGATTCCCCGGCGCTTTCCGGTTCTTCCTTTTCCTTTCCCCACAACGCAAAAACGGGAAAGGCTTTCTCCCTTCCCGTCGTGCGCTGTTTCCCCGGACGTTAGTCTCTTCCGGGTATGGGTCTACAGGCCGGTCACCTCCCGGTTGCAGTGCTTGCAGGTGGAGGCGCGGTCCTTGATGATCTCGGCGCAGAAGGGGCATTCCCGGCAGTGGTTACGGGCCATGATAGCCCCCACCGCCTCCAGGATCTTTTTGTCGATGAGGGGCGCTCCGATTTTCAGGTGCGCCAGGTCCTCCACCTCGGCCAGGGTGCCGAAGTCCAGCATCATCTCGGCAGCCTTCATACGCACCTTGGGAGGCCGGGCCGGGTCGGCCAGGATGGAATAGACCCGGGCCGCGTCTTTGGCGGTGAAGCATTCGGCCAGGTCGGCGAAACCCTTTTTGATGGCCTCCTTGATGGCCTCCCTCTTGGCCAGGATGTCATCGTCCACGATCTGGCCGGTGCCCCCGACGGAGGAAAATACGGGCATGCTCTCGAACACCTTGGTGCCCGGGTAGTTGATGCACCGGGTGGAGGCGTGGTGGGCGTAGTTCTCCTGGATATGATCCCAGCCGCCGGTGAAATGGGGGCAGTCGTTGTCGAAACAGACGTTCAGGTAGGGCGTGCCCCAGCCCAAACCATCCCCCATGACGATATCCGGCACCTCCCACAGGGACATGGGCTTGCCGCAATACGGGCAGGCCGGTTTTTTTGTGTTCATGATTTTTTCCAGCACCTGCTCCTTGGTCTCTATCATCTTTTCCTCGCGATCCTCAGGGCAGCCGCTCGCCGGTCCCGCCCCGATGGATTCTCCTGGATGGAAATGGTTGGATCGGCCCGTGGACGGATTTCCCCCCGTCCAGACCATTTACATAAACTAGGGCCTCTGGCCCGCCTGTCAATGAGAGGACCTCCGAAATGTTCCACGTGGAACACTTTTTCCCTGGCCGGGAGAATGTTCCACGTGGAACATTCTCCCTCCTCTCATTTCCCCACGCAGAACCGGGAGAAAATTTCGTCCAGGACATGGGGTTCCACCGTCTCTCCGGTAACGCGCCCCAGGGCCCGGCGGGACTCCCGGAGATGCTCGGCGGCCAGGTCGGATGCGCCTTCTTCCAGACGGCGGGCCGCCTGGCGGGTTTCCTCCAGGGCCTCCTCCAGGGCGGCCCTCTGGCGCAGGTTGGCCGCAGGGCCTTCCAGGAGGGCATCCTGGACCTCGGGCGCGTCCGCCGCAAGGACCAGGGCCGTCACCAGGGCCTCCAGCCCCTGGCCGGTCCGGGCCGAGGTGAGGACCCGGGTCCAGCCCCCGCCGGGTCCCGGCCCCCCTTCCTCTCCGGGGGCCAGGAGGTCCGCCTTGTTGACGGCCAGGACCACGGGGCGTTGCCCGGCGAGGCGAAGGAGATCCCTCTCCTTGGGCGCAAGATCCCGGAAGGCCTCGGTCACCACCAGGGCCACCCGGGCCCTGTCCAGCATGGCCAGGCTCCGGGCCACGCCCTGGGACTCCACGGGGTCTGCGGTATCCCTGAAGCCCGCCGTGTCCGCCAGGACGAACCGCAGGCCCGACAGGTTCACCGCAGCCTGGACCACGTCCCGGGTGGTGCCCGGCACTTCGCTCACGATGGCGCGATCCTCCCCGGCCAACAGGTTCAAGAGGCTGGATTTTCCCACGTTGGGCAGGCCCACGATGGCCACGGTGAGTTCTTCCTCCAGGGCCTCCCTGCGAACGGAGCGTTCCACCACCCGGGCCAGGGGAACTTCCACCCGCTCCCGGAGCCACGCGGCCAGCGGGCCGCCCTCGGCCTCCTCCACGTCCTCGGGGAAATCCAGGGCCGCCTCCACCTGGGCGGCGGCCTGGGAAAGAAGGGCCAGGAAGCTCCGCGCCGCCCTTTCCATCTCCCCGGCCCCCCGGGCGGCGGCGGACAGGGCGGCGGCCCGGGTCCGGGCGGACACCATCTCCATGACCGCCTCGGCGGCGGACAGGTCCATGCGGCCGTTCAAAAAGGCCCTGCGGGTGAACTCCCCGGGTTCGGCGAGGCGCGCTCCGGCAAGAAGCACGGCGTCCAGGACCGCCCCCGGGGCGGCCGCGCCTCCGTGGACCTGGAGCTCCACCACATCCTGGCCGGTGAAGGACCGGGGCCCGGCCATGAACAGGGCCAGGGCCTCGTCCAGGACCTGGCCGTTGCGGGGGTCCAGCACCCGGCCGTGGTCGGCCCGGCGGTGGACCGGGGACCAGGACCAGGGCCTTCCCGTGGAGGGAAAAAAGACCCGGGCCGCCACGGAAACGGCCTCGTCTCCGGACAGGCGGACGATGCCGATGCCCCCGGGGCCCCGGGCGGTGGCGATGGCGGCGATGGTGTCCTGCCCGTTGGAATTCATGGAAAAGGTCTCCTCCAAAAAATTCGAGGATGGATGGGCAGGTAGTCTTCCCGAGCGTCCCGGAATTCCTAGATGAACCCTGCCGGAGGGGGGCGGCACGGCGGCAACCACGGGCAACTTGCGGAACCGCCCCGGCGACCAAAAAGAAACCGGGCCCCAGTGGGGCCCGGTTCACCAAAAAGCCAAAATCCTCGCCCGGGAAAAGCCGGCCGGGTCTCCGGGATGCGGGCGGCTTTCAGTCTTCCTTGGGGGCATGGGGCGCGATGACCAGCCTGCGCCGGGGGCCCGAGCCCTTGGAATGGGTGCGGATCTCCTGGTCCTCGGCCAGGGCCAGGTGAATCACCTGGCGGTCCGGAGCGGGCATGGGGGGCATGGACTGGGCCTTGCCCGTGGCCTTGGCCTTTTCCGCCAGCCTCCAGGCCATGCGCACCAGGTCCTCCTCCCGCCGGGCCAGATACCCTCCGGCATCCACCTGGACCCGCACCCGGGACTGGGTCCTCCTCAGAACGATGCGCTCCACCAGGTACTGGACCGCCTCCAGGTTTTGCCCCTTGCGGCCGATGAAGATGCCCGAGTTCGGGCCCTCCACGATGACCGTCACCTGGGGGGGGCGGGAAAAGTCCGCCCGGACCTGGGGCTCCTCCATGATGGCCTGGGCAAGCATGGTGACGGCCTCCACGGCGACCTGGGCCACGCGCTCCCGCTCCTCCTCGGAGGCGGACTCCGCATGGTTGTCGTCAAAACTCATGCCGTCGTCAAAATCCCCGGCCGGCACCCGGCTGGCGCCGGCCGTCTCATCAAGGGCCTGTTCCTCCGGAGAACCGTCGGCATCCGGTCCGCTGGCGGGTTCCTGGGCCTCCGCTTCGGCGGCCTTGGCGGCAGCGGACTTCTTCCCCCGGCCCCGGGACCGGCGGCGGGGTTTGGCGGCTTTCTTGGGGGTCTGGGCATCCCCGGATTCCGGAGCGGCCTCGGCGGAGGGCCGGGCTTCGGTTTCGGCCGGGGCGGCCTCGGGAGAAGAGGACCTCTTCCTGCCCCGGGCGTTCCGTTTTCCCTTGGCCGGGGCGGCGTCCTGGCCGGGGCTGGCCATGCGGACCCGGATCTTGGCCTTCTTCACCCCCACCAGGCCGAAGATTCCCGAGGACCCGTGGTACAGGATGTCGTAGCGCAGTTCATCCTTTTTAAGGCCCAGTTCCTCGGCGGCCTTGTCCATGGCATCTTCCACGTCCTTACCCCTGAATTCCCGGTACTCGCTCATGGGCGCCTCTACGCGAATTTCTTCTGGATGTAATACTGCTGGGCCATGGAGAAGATGTTGTTCACCAGCCAGTACAGGACCAGTCCCGAGGGAAAGTTGATGAAGATGAAGGTGAACACGATGGGCAAAAGCATCATCATCTTGGCCTGGGCCGGGTCGCCGGGGGCGGGGGTCATCTTCTGCTGGATGAACATGGACGCCCCCATGACGATGGTAAGCACCGGAATGCCATAGGGGGGTTCCATGAAGGGGACGGAGAATCCGAAATGGAGAAGCCTGTCCGGCGCGGAAAGGTCGGTGATCCAGCCCACGAAGGGGGCGTGGCGAAGCTCGATGGCTTCATAAAGCATCTTGTAGAGGGCGATGAACACGGGGATCTGGATCACCATGGGGAGGCACCCGCTCATGGGGTTCACCTTGAACGTCTTGTACAGGGCGAAAACCTCCTGGTTCATCTTCTGCTTGTCGTGCTTGTACTTTTCCCGGATATCCTGCATGAGCGGCGCGATCTTCTTCATGGACGCCATGGACTTGTAGCTCTTGGTGGAAAGCGGCCAGAACACGAGCTTCACCAGGATGGTCATGATGATGATGGCCAGCCCGTAGTTGGGGAGGCCCCGGTGCATGAAGTTCATGAGTTTCAGGAGGGGCTTGGCCAGGATGTCGAACCAGCCGAAGGCCAGGGCCCGGGACAGCCCGTAGCCCGCGTCAGCCAGGGCCTGGGAGCTCTTGGGGCCGAAGAAGACCTGGGCGGAAAAGGAATGCTGACCGCCGGGAGGCACGGGGGCCTCGGGGAACACGTAGCGGCTTTCCACCACGCCATCGGGATCTTGGGCCAGGAGGACATCTCCGGAGGCGCTCTCTACGGGGGCGATGGCGGAGAGGAAATAGCGGCCCGTGATCCCGGCCCAGCGGATGTTTCCGGTCAGGCGGTTCTGTTTTTCGATCTTGCTGACCTGCTCCACCTTGCCGTCCACCAGAACCACGGGGCCCTGGAACACCACGCGGGAGCCCTTGCTCATATTGTTTTTCAGGCTCATGAAGAGCCGGTCCGCCACAGGCTGGGAAGACCCGTTCACCACCTTGACGGAAAGCCCCACCAGATAGGAATCAGGCGCGAAGGTGTAGGTCTTTTCCACCACCACCCCAAAGGGGGAGGCATGGGTGAAGGTCATGCGAACAGGGGCGGTCCGGGCGTCCAGAACATCGCCCTGCACGGACGTCTCCCAGTTGTCCTCGGCCAGGGTCCCCACGCTGCCGCCCAAAAAGGCCGTGGCCAGGGTGACCTCCCCGGGGGGGAGCATGACCAGTTCCTTGTCCGGGGAATCCTCGGCGGCGGTTTCCTTGTACTTTTTCAGGACCAGCCGGGACACGGCTGCGCCCTGGCTGGTGAGCTCGACCGTGTAGAGGGGCGTTTGGACCGTAAAATTCCGGACGGGAACAGCCGGGACCGTGGCAAGGGCCGAGGCGGGCGATAGGGCCGGTTCAGGAGCGGATGAAAGCCCCGGGGCGAAGGCCCCGCCGGTGCCCGGAACGGTGCTTTCCGGGACCAGAGCGGTCTGGGCGGCCTCCTGGACGACGGGGGCCGGAACGGGTTTGGGAAGAAAGAAATGGTCGTAGACGAGAAAGACCAGAACCGAAAGGGCGATGGCGACAATGAGACGAACCTGTTCCATGGAATCCTCTTGTGGGGCCCGCCGTCAGGGCACCGGATCGTATCCCCCGGAACAGAAGGGATGGCACCGCAGGAGCCTTTTCACGGCCAGCCAGGCGCCGCGCAGGGCTCCATACCGGGAAACGGCGATGGCCGCGTATTCGGAACAGGAGGGCGTAAACCGGCACACCGGCCCCAGGAAGGGGGAGACGGCCCGCCGGTAAATGGCGATCAAGAAAAGAAGGATGTTTTTCGCGCTAATGGCCCTGGTTCCCGATCCGGACGAAAAGTTCCTCCACCGCCCGGGCCGCCTGGGCCTTGGACATGCGGGCCGCAGAACCCCTGGCGATGACATTGATGTCGTAGCCGGGCGCAAGAAGGTGCCGCCGGGTGCGGAAGACCTCCCGGGTCACACGCTTGATGCGGCTTCTCACCGCAGCGCATCCCACCTTTTTGGTCACGGTGACGCCCAGCCTGCTTCTGCCTGAAGAACTAGGCTGCCAAGCGACCAGAAAGGCCTCGTTGGCCACCTTGCGGCCCTGCCTGGACAGGCGCAGAAATTCAAATCGTTTCCGCAGCCTGTCCGTCTTCTGAAAAGAAAAATCGCCCATGGGCCGCATCACCCGGCAAGGCGAGTTCTCCCTCTGGCACGGCGGTTTGCGATGATCCGGCGTCCCTGCTTGGTGGACATCCGCTTACGGAATCCGTGGGTTCTGGCCCGGCGAATCCGGCTGGGCTGAAAAGTCCGCTTCATGGCGTGTTCCCCTTATCTTTTGAATGGGAGCCGGCGGCTCCCTGTGATCCCTTTATAATAAGGTGGTGCCGGGACCCTCCCGGTGTGCACCTCCCGCCGGTCGCCACCGGCACACAAGCCCTCAAATGAACCACAACCAGGGGCCCCTTGTCAAGCTCCGTCCGGCCCTCCGGCCACAAACTCCCCACTCTTGCCCCCGCTTTTTTTTAATAAG
>JAHJUF010000266.1 GCA_018829095.1 Pseudomonadota bacterium
CGCGCTGGAATCGGTCCATTTTTTCCCTAGCCTTTCGGAAAATTCGATCCTGACCGGGATTATGCCTTGTCGCGGTAGCGTTTCACCTGGGACATGAGTTCTTCGTCCTCCAGGGCGTAGGTCACATCGGAGGGATCGTAGTCGCCGCTCTCCAGGATCCTTTTCACCCCCGACATTTCATCCAGCACGTGGGCCTTGCAGGCGGCCGGCCGGAAGGCCTTTCTCCAGATATACAGGAGGGCGAAGGGAAGCAGAAGGGGATTGGCCTTGAAGTAGAGGATTTCTTTGACGCGGGTGCCTTCGGGGGCTTTCGTGAAGGTTAAGTCCGTGCCGATCCATATCCAGGAGAACATGGCGAAACGGCCCAGCCAGACGAACCGTTTGTTGCGCACGAACTCCACCACATGCCCCACGTGATGGAGGTAGAACCCGTCGATGATCTCCTCGATGGAGAACACGGACCCCACGCCGCCCTCCCGGATGTCCATGGCCTCGGACCGGAGGTGGTAGTCGAAATGCCAGCGTTCGTATTGGGCTCCCCGTGAGATGAAGTTGAAAACCTTGTCCAGGTCTTCCCGGATGACGACGGAGTCGGTGGCGTAGTTGATGCGCATGTCGGATCTCCTCCTCATGGGTGAAGGAAAATCGATGGAACAGGAGCCTCGGATGCCCGGGGCGAAAGGGCGGGGGAGATGGCGGACGGAAGGCGCTTGCCGGTCATGGGGCCGGCTCCCGGCCCGGGCCCAGGGCCTCCAGCCATTGGGACAGGGCCGCGAAGACCTCCTTGTGGTCCACGCGGTCCGGGTCCAGCCGCCACTGGATGAACAGCCCGTCCAGGAGAGCCAGGAAGGCTGTGGCCAGGGGCTCGGGAAAGGGCGCCTCCGGGGTGGACAGGTGGGTGACGATGGCCTGGCGAAAACCGGCGAACATGGCCCGGGCACGGTCCCGGAAGCGTTCCATGAGATCCCGGTCGAAAAGGGAGCCGTAAAAGATGGTGAGGGCCTCCTGGTACTCGTCCCGGAGCTTGCCGTAGTCCCGGAGGAAAAGACGGATCTTCTGGAGGGGGGGAAGGTCCGGCGGGTAGCTTTTCACCACCCCCGCCTCGAATTCCCGGATCACATCCTCCATCACCACGAGGAGCAGGTCCTCCTTGGAGCCGAAGTGCCACAGGATGCTGCTTTTGGCCACTCCCACGGCCTCGGAAACCTGGTCCAGGGTCACGCCTTGGGACCCGGACCGGGCCAGCATCCTTTTCGTGTCCTCGATGATCTTCCGGCGGGTTTCCTCCCCCCGCCGGGTCCTGACCGCGTTGGGTTTGGCCATGGGTTTTTTCCTCCCCATAATTACACTGACCATTCAGTACAATATCGCCCCGAGGCTTGTCAAGGGAATTCCTGAATGGACCGGGGCGAGGGGCTCCCCACGGATAAAGGAGCAGGGGGGCTTTTTGTGGAATGTGTTTTCAACCGGCATGCGAAATTGACCCGGGATCGGCGTGGAAAATTGACCTGCCTCAGGGCAAAAAATTGGGGGTCCAGGAGGGCAATCGGAGTGGGAATGTTTGTACACAAACGGTTTTGACAAATAAACATGATTTGATTATGGTTTATTCCACGTATCCAAGAGTTCGCCGACCGATTTTCCGGGCAGATGGCATCCAGTCCTTTTTCCGTGCAGGGGGCGGCTATGCCGAAAAAGAACCGAGGGGTGATCTTTTTTTCATTGCCCTGTTCCTGGCGGTCCCTGGTTGGTGGCTGTCATGGGGTGACTTTGGGGACGCAAATGCCGAAATCGTGGAGAAGGGCGACCTCACTGCCGATGGGAACGTGGACATGGCCGACGCCACCGCGGGGCTGCGCCTGTCGGCCGGGATGGATGTGCCGGGTGTTTCCGTGCTGGGGGACGTGGACGCGGACGGGGCCATCGGCGTTGGCGACGTTCTTTTCGTGCTCCAGATTCTGGCCGGCGAGTACCGGTCCACCACCCAGTTCTGGGAGGAATGGGAAGATTTGCCGGACCCGGGGAAGGACAGCCTGGGCAAGGCTTCCGTGCTCTGGGGCGGGTCCGGGTTCGGACTTTACACCCTGGAGGGTTCGGTTTCGGTAAGCGCCCACGGGGAGGAGTGGACCCTTTTGGAGGGCCAGGTGACCCTGCAAGCCCCTGGCGATATCAGGAAAACATCGGTGCGGACGGGAAACCTTGGCCCGACCCTGGGACTGCCGCCTTGCACCGTCGAGGTGAATGGCTCGGCCGTGACCGTCAACGGGCCCACCAAGACCCTGGGGGTGGAAGGCTATGTACAGGGAAGCAAGACCCATGTCTTCACGGGGTTTGCCGACGCCCAGGGCCGGAACCTGGAAGTGGCCCTGGCCGCCCTGGCCGCTGAGTCGCCGCCCGCAGTTTCGCCGGACGACAACCTGAACCGCTGTGGCCAGTCCCCCACGGCCAGGATTTACGACGGCCGCGTTTTCAGCGTGGCGGACGATCGGGCCAGGCAGATCCTGATCCAGCGGGGAGGCGTCAGGGAGTCGGACCTCGTCAATTCGTCCCTCTTCACCAGCTTCCTGAGGGCCGAGAACATGGCCATGACCTGCTGCGTTCAGGGGATCGTACGGCCGTACCAGAGCGGGGACGCCACCATCATCGACGCCACGTACAACCAGGAGGCCGGCAAATGGGAGGGAAGCTGGACCACCTGCTCCTGGGCCGATCCGGGAAGGGACTGTTCCGACTCCTGCGAAACCGGTGACTGCGCGGAAACCCTGTGTACGGACCAGGCCGACAACGATGCGGACACGATCTCCGACTGCGCAGACACGGACTGCAACCTGGCCTCCTGCGGCGACGGGTGCCAGTGCCGAAACTCGGTGAAATCCGAGATCAACTGCGCGGACGGTTTCGACAACGACGGCGACGGACTGTTTGACTGTGACGACCCGGATTGCGCGGGCGTGCCCTGCGGTGCCGGCTGCGCCTGCGGCCAGGCGGAAACCTGCGCGGACGGTATCGACAACGACGGCGACCGGCAGGTGGACTGCGCGGACGCCGACTGTGACGCCCAGTCCTGCGGCACGGACTGCCTGTGCCAGGGAGGGCAGGCCCACGAGCAAAACTGCGCGGACGGCATCGACAACGACGGCGACCTCATGGTGGACTGCGAGGACGGCGCGGACTGCAACGGCCGCTCCTGCGGCGACGGAAAAGTTTGTGGCGGCGGCGCGTGCCAGGAGGTTCCGTTCCAGGGCTGGGGTACGGCCGTGCCCATACAGACCGCGGGGCTGTATTTTGCCGACCCATCCCTGGCCGTGATGGAGGACGGAAGGGCCATGCTGGTGTGCCGACATTACGATTCCGGCACCATGGCGGGCTCCGTATATGCGGTACACTATGCCCCGGGCCAGGAATGGGGAGAGCCGGAGCTGATATCGGAAAACCAAACGGGCAACATCAGTTATCCCCTGGTGGCCATGGACCAGGCCGGCAACGCCGTGGTGATCTGGGTCCTTGACGGTGACCTGAAGGCAAAAACCTACGACAGGGCCGCCGGCACATGGGGGCAGGAAACGCGCATCGACGCGGACACGGGCACGGTTTTCAACTGGGTCCTTGCCGTGGACCCCGCCGGCAACGCCATGGTCCTTTGGGCCCAGTACGACAATCTCAACCAGCCCCTGCTGAAAGCGGTGTATGCCAGGAAATACTCCCCCGGCTCCGGATGGGGGGCTTTTGTGGAAATCCATCCCGGCGAACCGGACACCGGGGGACAATCCTATGCCCTGGCCGTGGGCATGGACGCCTCGGGCAACGCCGAGGCCTCCTGGTTCAGCTTTGACCAGTGGGCCTACTACAATTACCTCGAGCAGAGGCACTATACGCTTTACGCCAAACATTTTTCCGCCCCGTCGGGAACCTGGGGCCAGACCCAGGAGCTTGCTGAGAAGACCTGCAACTCCCGCCAGGCCCACCCCATGGTGATCCATTCCGGCGGCAACGGGGTCATGGTGTGGCAGGAAAGCACGTGCCAGGATCCGGAAGTCTGGTTGAAGGGAAAAAGGTGCGCGGGCGGGTCCTGGGGGAACCTTTTCTCCATTGCCAACGGCGGGGGCCGGGGCATCTATGACATGGACATGCACGAAAACGATGCGGGCAGGGCCGTCGCCGTTTGGACCCGGCCGGATGAGTCCAACCTCCTACGGGTTTACGC
>JAHJUF010000267.1 GCA_018829095.1 Pseudomonadota bacterium
CCCTGGCCTTTTCCACCATGATCGGCCAGGACCGCCTGAAGGAGCTTGCCAGGGACGAAAGCTTCCTGGCCCACCAGAAAAGGGTTCGGGAAAATTTCGAACGCCTGCTGGGAAACGGGGGGCCCGGCCTGGAATCCCCATTGGGAGATGGGGTCGTGGCCTATTTTTCCATGGAGTTCGGATTTCACGAGAGCATGCCCCTGGTGGCCGGAGGTCTCGGGGTCCTGGCCGGGGACCACCTGAAGGCCGCTTCGGACATCCAGTTGCCCATGGTGGCCGTGGGCCTGCTGTACCGCCACGGTTATTTCCGCCAAAAACTGGATCACGACGGATGGCAGCAGGAGGAATACCCCGAGCACAATCTCTACCACCTCCCCGTCACCAGGGTCCTGGGAGACAACGGCCGGCCCCTTCTGGTATGCGTGGGCGGACCCGATGGCGAGATCTGCGTGGCGGTCTGGAAACTTTCCGTTGGGCGGGTGCCTGTTTTTCTCCTGGACACCAACGTGCCGGAAAACCCGCCCCAACTCCGGGACATCACCTCCCGCCTCTACGCGGGAGAGCCCCACACCCGCCTGCTCCAAGAGCTGATCCTTGGCGTGGGCGGCATGCGGGCCCTGGAAGCCCAGGGCATCCACCCCCGGGTGTGCCACATGAACGAGGGACACTGCGCGTTCCTTTCCCTTGAACGCCTGTACCAGTGCATGAGGCGGCACAACATCGAACTGAAAACCGCCCTGCAAACCGTTCCCCGGTCCATGGTGTTCACCACCCACACTCCTGTGGCCGCAGGGCATGACGAGTTTCCCGCCTACATGGTCCGGCCCTATCTTACGCCCCTGGCCCGCCAGTTGGGCACCACCGGGGACGAGGTCCTGTCCTGGGGCCAGGCCGAGGGCTCGGGTCCCGACGGCCCCCTGTGCATGTTCATCCTGGCCATGCGCATGGCCCAGCACATCAACGGCGTGAGCCGGCTCCACGGCCGGGTGGCCCGGAACATGTGGTCCCATGTATGGCCCGGGATTCCCGAGGAAGAGGTGCCCATCACCCACATCACCAACGGCATCCACCCGGGCACCTGGATTTCCCTGGAAAACGACCAGCTGTTCCAGGGCTACCTGGGTTCGGACTGGGCCCTGAAGCCCTATGAACCCACCGCAGTCTCCCGGGTGGACGCCATCTATGACGATGAACTCTGGCGCGCCCACGAGATGGCCCGTTCCCGCCTCATCCGCTACTGCCGGGACCGCATGGTGAAGCAGTACTCCCGCCGTAACGCGCCCCAGGCCCTGGTGGAGGAGGTGGCCACGGTCCTGGACCAGGACGTTTTGACCATCGCCTTTGCCCGGCGTTTTACCACCTACAAGCGCGCCTTTCTCCTGTTCCAGGACCCGAACCGGCTGGAGCGCCTTCTGAACCACCCCAACCACCCGGTGCAGATTCTCTTCGCGGGAAAGGCCCATCCCAAGGACAACGAGGGCAAAGACATGATCAAGTCCCTGGTCCAGGCCATCCGGCGGCCGGGGCTTCGCCACAGGGTCATTTTCCTGGAGGACTACGATATGGCCATCGGCCGCCACCTGGTCCAGGGAGCGGACGTGTGGCTGAACAACCCCCGCCGGCCATTGGAAGCCTGCGGCACATCAGGCATGAAGGCCGCGCTGAATGGGGTTTTGAACGTGTCCGTTTTGGACGGATGGTGGGCCGAGGGCTACGACCCTTCCCGGGGTTGGGCCGTGGGCCGTGGGGAGGAATACAAGGACCATGCCTACCAGGACGACACGGAAAGCCAGGCCCTCTACAACGTCCTGGAAAACGACGTGATCCCTTGCTTCTACGAACGCAGGGAAAGCGACATCCCCATGCGCTGGGTGCAGATGATGAAGGAATCCATGAAAATGGCCCTTGCCGATTATTCCAGCCAGCACATGGTGGCCCAGTACTGGTCCTCGTTCTACGATCCCGCCGCCAACCGGGGCAAGGAACTCCTGGCCCATGGCGCCGGGGAGGCCCTGAGGCTGGTGGAACTGCACGCCAGACTGAAGGCCCTCTGGCCGGCCATCGCCATTTCCGAACCCAGGCGAGACCGGGGAGGCTCCCTGCGGGTGGGGGAAAGCTTCCTGGTGACCGCCGAGGTGTTCCTGGGGGACCTGGGGCCCTCCGAGGTCTCGGTGGAGCTTTATTATGGAGAACTCCAGTCCATGGACACCTTGAGGGCCGGGCAGGCCATTCCCATGTCCGTGGCCGATGACCTGGGGGGAAACCGCTTTCGGTATGCCTGCACTGTGGAGTGCAACGGGGCGGGCCGTTACGGATTCACCGCCCGGGTTCTCCCGGCCGGGGACACTCACCTCCGCTTTTCGCCCGGGCTCATCACCTGGGCATGAAGGATTTTGCTGACGGACGATGGATTCCCGGCTTTGGGGAAAGGACCCGCTAGGCCTTTTCCTCCCTTCCCAATGCTCGGCTTCGTTGTTAATTTGATGGTGTACGCGCCGGTTCAGGTTTCCAGCCGACCAGATTCTTTTCCGCTGCCGCCTCCTCATCCGGGGTGGCTCCCAAGGCCCCATGACGGCTTCCAATACAAAGAATTTCAAGAATCCCCGCGTCCTCATCGTCACCCCGGAGGTAACCTACCTCCCGGATGGCATGGGGAACATGGCCTCCTATTTCTCCGCCAAAGCCGGAGGCTTGGCGGATGTTTCCGCAGCGCTGGTGTCCGCCCTGTTCAAGGAGGGCGCGGACGTGCACGTGGCTTTCCCCGACTACCGGACCGAGTTCTCCAGCCACCTGGACCCCCTGATCCGCCGGGAGCTGTCGCACATCCGGGCCAGCATGCCCGACGACCGGGTCCACCTCGCCGAGGACCGGGTCTTCTTCTATCAGCGGGGCGTGTATTCCAACTACCAGGCGGAGAACATCAAGATTTCCCTGGCCTTCCAGCGGGAGGTCATCAACAACATCGTGCCCCGGGTCAAACCCGACCTCATCCACGCCAATGACTGGATGACGGGCCTGATCCCCGGCATGGCCCGGTCCCTGGGGATTCCCTGCCTGTTCACCATCCACAACATCCATACGGTGAAGACCACGCTGGCCCACATCGAGGACCGGGGCATCGACGCGGCATCGTTCTGGCAGGCCCTGTACTACGAATGGCCGCCGAACAACTACGAACACGCCCGGGAAGGCGACCCCGTGGATTTCCTTGCCTCGGGAGTGTTCGGGGCCCACTTCGTGAACACCGTGTCCCCCACCTTCCTCATGGAGGTGGTGAACGGGCGGCACTCCTTCATGGAGGAACCCATCCGCGCCGAGCTGGCCAACAAGTGGCATGCCCAGTGCGCCACAGGCATCTTAAACGCCCCGGACCCCTCCTACAACCCCGCGACAGATCCGGCCCTGGCCCGGCAGTACTCCCCTGCGGACCACGTAGTGGGCAAACGTCGGAACAAGCGGTATCTCCAGAAAATCACCGGACTGACCCAGGACGAAAACGCCCCCGTCTTTTTCTGGCCCTCCCGCCTGGACCCGGTCCAGAAGGGCTGCCAGCTCCTCACGGACATCCTGTTTAAGGTGGTGGACAAGTACCGGCAACAGAATCTCCAGATCATCCTGGTGGCCAACGGGCCCTTTCAGAAACATTTCCGCGACATCGTGGAGATGAACGGCCTCTATGACCGGGTGGCTATCGCCGATTTCGAGGAAAAGCTCTCCCGCCTGGCTTACGGCGCGTCGGACTTCGTGCTCATGCCTTCCCGGTTCGAGCCTTGCGGACTGCCCCAGATGATCGGTGCCATCTACGGGTCCCTGCCCGTGGTCCACGATACGGGAGGGCTTCACGACACGGTCCGCCACCTGGATATTTCCCGGGGCCAGGGCAATGGCTTCGTGTTTGAGCACCAAGACTCCCAGGGGCTTTTCTGGGCCATGGACGAGGCCATGCGGTTCTTCTCCCAGGAGCAGGACGTGCGCGAAGCCCAGGTGAAAAGGGTCATGACCGAGAGCGCGGCCCGCTTCAACCATGCCGTGTGCGCCCGCCATTACATGGGCCTGTATGAAAAAATGCTCCGTCGCCCCCTCATTGGCACGGTGCCCCAGAAAACCCCTGTAAATACAGCCGCAGGCTGATGCGGGGGGAGCTATTATCAAAAATGATGGAGATGCAAAAAGCTGTCATTCTATCTTGTTCCAGTATGATCAGGGAGTGCCCATGATCCGGCCCAAGGAAAGCGATCCCTTTCGCCTGGCCCAACAACGGGTGGAAAAGGATCCTCTTCTGAAACCCTTCCGCAAGACCATCGAAAACCGGATTCGCCTGGCCCGGGAAACCAAGGCCCGGATCACCGGCGGCCGGGACCTCCTGGATTTCGCCTCGGGCCATGAATTCTTCGGCATGCACAGGACGAATGATGGCTGGGTGTTCCGGGAGTGGGCTCCGGCCGCCCAAGCGCTTTTTCTGGTGGGAGAATTTTCCGAATGGGGGGAGCGGGAGGAATTCGCTCTTTCGCGCATTGGAAACGGGGCCTGGGAAATCCGTCTGCCCCATGAGGGACTGTCCCATGGCGGCTTGTACCGCCTGCGGATCCACTGGTCCGACGGGTCCGGGGACCGCGTCCCAGCCTATGCCCGCATGGTGGTCCAGGACTGGGAAACCGGAATCTTCAATGCCCGGATCTGGGCCCCGGAAACCCCCTATTCCTGGCGGCAGCCGGATTTCGTCCGGCCGGACGTCCCTCCCCTGGTGTACGAGGCCCACGTAGGCATGGCCCAGGAGGAGCCCCGGCTGGGCACGTACCGGGAATTCAGGGAAAACATCCTGCCCCGCATCGTCCGTCTGGGCTACAACACCATCCAACTCATGGCCGTCCAGGAGCACCCTTATTACGGATCTTTCGGCTACCAGGTCTCCAATTTCTTCGCCGCCTCCTCCCGCTTCGGCACCCCGGACGAATTGAAGGAACTCGTGGACGCAGCCCACGGCCTGGGGCTTTCCGTGGTCATGGACCTGGTGCATTCCCACGCCGTGTCCAACGAGGTGGAGGGCCTGTCCCGGTTCGACGGAACCCCGTACCAATATTTCCACGAGGGTCCCAGGGGAAGGCATCCCCTCTGGGACTCCCGGCTCTTTGACTACACCAAGCCCCAGGTGCTCCATTTCCTCCTGTCCAACTGCCGCTTCTGGCTGGACGAGTACCGGGTGGACGGCTTCCGGTTCGACGGCGTAACCTCCATGCTGTACCTGCACCATGGCATGAACAAGGCGTTCACCAGCTACCAGGACTACTTCGACGGATCGGTGGACGAGGATGCCCAAGCCTACCTCTCCCTGGCCAACCAACTGGTCCACGCGGTCCGGCCGGACGCCATGACCGTGGCCGAGGATGTCTCGGGCATGCCCGGCTTGGCCCTGCCCGTGGACCAGGGGGGGGTGGGGTTTGACTTTCGCTATTCCATGGGGGTTCCGGACTACTGGATCAAGCTCACCAAGGACACGCGGGACGAAGACTGGTCCGTGGGGCACCTGTGGTACGAACTCACCAACCAACGGGCCGACGAGAAGACCATTTCCTACGCGGAAAGCCACGACCAGGCCCTGGTGGGGGACCAGACCGTCCTCATGCGCCTGGCCGGGGAAAAAGCCTACAGCCACATGTCCACGGACGACCCGGACCTGGGCGCAGACCGGGCCACGGCGCTCCACAAGTGCATTCGCCTGGTGACTCTGGCCACGGCCCAGAGCGGGTATCTGAACTTCATGGGAAACGAGTTCGGGCATCCCGAGTGGATCGATTTTCCCCGGGAGGGGAACCACTGGTCGTATCACTACGCCAGGCGCCAGTGGAGCCTGGCGGACAACCCGGGGCTGAAGTACCATTTCCTGGAAAAATTTGACCAGGCCATGATCCGCCTTTGCGCGGAAAAGAGCTGGCTTGCCGGACCCGGCCCCCGGCTCCTTCACGACCACGGCAACGATCAGGTTCTCGCTTTCAGCCGGGGGGCCGAGGTGTTTGTGTTCAACTTCTCCCCCACCCGGTCCTTTTCCGATTACCGCATCCCCGCGCCATCGGGAAAATACCGGCTGATCCTGGACACGGATTCCCCGGACTTCGGGGGCCATGGCCGGGTGGACCCCGGGGTGGAGCACTTCACCCTCCCCGGCGAACAAGGCCGCCCCGGGCTCTTCCTCTACCTCCCCAACCGCGCGGGGCTAGTCCTGTCCCGAGGGGATTGAATCAGAACGATTTCCGCCTCCCCGCAACTCCCAGGAAACATCCCCCCTCGTCCCCCAGGCCCGCTGAGTCGTTCCCCGAGGGCGTGGCGGGCGGCACGTACACCCCCGCCGGGTAAGGCGCTCCACCGGAAACCCCCACGGCGTCCAGGTCGAAACCCGCGCTGCCGGAGGTGGGATAGGGATCGTATATGGGCCGTCCGTCCGCGTCCAACTCCGATCCGTTGCCCACGATGTCCAGGAGCCGGACCCGGGTGATGCCGGACAGGTCCACATCGCCGGAGATCACCAAGGGGTCAACAGCCAGGTCCGAGAGATCAAAGGGCGTGCCGAATCCCTGGCGGTACTTGCCTGCGAATCCGTCCACGTCCGTGGGGTCCACCGCGCCGAAGCCGGATACGGGCGCTCCGGTGAGGGACCGGCCCGGGAATCGGGCGAAGTGCACGCCATTCGAGGAGACTTCCACCCGGGCCAATTCCAGGAACGTGTCATCAAATCCGTTCTCAAAGACCGCGAAATCCCATCCCGGTCCGTCGGCAAAGGGCGCGAAAAGGAGCGTGATGCTCCCGCCACGGCCCAGGGACACCACGTCCAGGGCATTGCCCTCTGCCGGACCCAGGGCGTTTTGGGCATGGGCAAAAGCTACGTCCAGTTCCGCGCCCTGAAGGTAGTTCTCATAGCCCGTGGCCCAGGCCACGAAGTCCCGGGAATCCATGGGGATGGCCGTGGTGCCTGTCACCCCGGCGGCCGGGGCGTAGGGTCCGGCCCAGGCGATCCCCCCGGCCAGGGTCAGGCAAAAGGCAAAAAAAACGAGCCCGGCGGTTGGTCTTGTCTTGTTCATCATGGAAAGGACCATTTCACTCCCCCGGAGACGCTCCTTCCCTGCATGGGATAGTACGCCTCGCTGTAAGCCAGGGTGGAATACATCTCGTTGAACACGTTCCCAACCCCAAGCCAGACCTCGAAATCCGAACGCCTGTAACGAAGCCGGGCGTCCGCCACAAGGTAGGCATCCAGCTTTTCGTAGCGATTATTGGAAAAATCGTTGCCATCATACCGCTCCCCCACCCATTGCCCGGACAGGCTGAGGAGGAAATGCTCCAGAAAGTCCAGGTCCGCGCCACCGGAGGCTGTCCATTCCGGCACCAGGGGAACCGTGGCGCCCGTGTTCTCGAACTCGGCGGTCAGCCATGCGGCATTGGCCCACAAAAGGAGGGAACCCGTTGGCGCGGCCCGGACCCCGGCCTCCAGGCCCTGGCGAAGGGTGTCGTCCTCGAAGTTCCGGTTCTTCTGGAGGGTTTGGTCAAAGAAGATCTCGTCCTTCATCCGGATCTGGAACAGGGACAGGGAAAGCTCCACCCGTCGGCCCAGGCGGGCCCGGACCCCGGCATCCAAATGCAGGCCCTCCTGGGAAACCAGATCCCCGGCGGCAAAGGCCAGCTCATCCACATTGGGGGCACGGAAGCTTTGGGAGACATTCCCGAACAGGTCCGCCCCGGGAACGAACTTCCACACCAGCCCCGCCTCCCAGGCCTGGTTTCCAAAATCCGTTTCGTTCTCCACGCCGTTCACCCAAAAGCTGGGGCCGCCAAAGGATTTCCGGGCGTCATCCCGGAAGCGCACCCCCTGATCCTCCCGGCGCAACCCGCCTTTCAAGGTGACGGTTTCCAGCACGGCTGCGCTGGCCGTGGCGAAAACCCCCAGGGTCCGGATCCGGCTGTTGGTGCGCCTTCGCCGGGAGTTTTCCTGACGGATGTAGTCGGTTTCCGCCTGATCCAGGCCCAGGGAAATTTCGTGGTCGCGCCCCAGGAGACGGATCGGGAGCCGGTACCCGGCGTTCAGAAACCGGGAGTTTTCCTCGATGTCGTCGGTTTGATCGGGCCGAGGGATCAGGGGGGAAAACCCCATGAGATAGGAGTCATCCCTAAAACGGTAACTCCTCCTGACGTTGATCTCCCCGTATTGCTCCAGGTCGGCCATGAGACCCACCGAGGCTTGCAGGTCTTGGGTTTCGGAAAAATCATCAGGGCTCCGGCTGTTTTGGCGCAGGTCCTCGTCCCGGACCCACTCGGCAGGCACCGGCCCCGGTAGCCCCTGGCGGGCCTCGTACCAGGACCCGGACAGGTCCACGGCCAGCCGGTTGCCGAACCACCTGGAGACTTTGCCCCCGGCATCGGTTTTCCGGAGAAATCCGTTGTCCCGGTAACCCTCCGAGTCCAGGTGGCCCGCGCCCAGGTCATAGGCCCAGTTTCCCACCCGGCCATCGGAGGCGGCCCGGGCGTCCAGGCTGTCGAAGCTTCCGTAGGACACAGCCGCCGAGCCCCGGGGCGGGCCGTCCGGCCGCCGGGTGCGGATGTTCA
>JAHJUF010000268.1 GCA_018829095.1 Pseudomonadota bacterium
CATAGCACCTAGTGGAGAAAAAGTCTAGTTTTATTTTTCTTGTTATATCAATATGTTGTGCTCATGGATGGGCGATGCCACAAAATCAGGGGCCTACTACCCCCTGAACGCTTACAAAAGATATGATAAATGGATGGCGCAACCGGCAACCATGCAACTCGTATGGGTGACGTAGACAACTGGAGGTTGTGTCTCAATCACTGCACAGGGTTTGCGGGCACGAATCAAACCTTTTTTCGTGGCCATGGCATTTTTAGGGGCTAACGCGTAACAACCCGAAAACACAAAGTTTTTCTGGAAGGGTTCCCCCAAAAAATTCCTTCTCAAAAAGGATTGTGACACAGCCTCAATGAGTTGTCAGGGTCACCCATCCGGGTTGCAGGGTTGCCGGTGACATCTTGACTGGATTCCGGCCTTCGCCGGAATGACGTGCCGAAGCGGCGGCCTTGTCCATCCAAAACCACAAAATTATTTGCAGCCGTTCTTTTCCGCGCCCGCCAGGAAGTCCCCCAGGATTTGGTTGAAGGCCTGGGGCTGGTCCAGGTTGGCGAGGTGGCCCGCTCCGGCCAGGTCCGCCACCTGGACCCAGGGGTTCTTTTTGGCGGCTGTCCAGGAGGATTGGAGCAGGGTCTGGAAGCCTACGTCATGCTGGGCGTGGATGAGGAGCACGGGGATTTTCGCGTTTTCCAGGATCGGCAAAAAATCCATCCGGGCCAGGTTCACCATGGCGTAGCGCACCACGTCCCAGTTCACCTCCGGCACGATCTCAGCCTCCAGGAATTGCCGGGCCTCGTCCGTGTACACGGCGGTTTTGGCGGCGATCCTGCCGTAGCGCTCCTCCCCCAGGAGCCAGGTGAGGCCGTTCAAGATTTTCACCAGACCCCTGGCCGACCAGGGCGGAAAGTTGGTCCGGGCCGGGGAGCCGAAGGTGGTGAGGGTTTTTAGCTTCTCCGGGTACTTGCTGAAAAAACGGTACCCGATGACCCCGCCGATGGAGTTGCCCACGTAGTGAAAGGGCGGGAGGCCCAAATGGTCCGCCAGGGCCTTCAGGTCATCGGCAAAGGCGTCCGGGCTGTAGGTGGCGCAAGACTCCATGAGCGACCGCCCGGACCCGCCGTGGCCCCGCAGGGACAGACAGATCACCCGGTACTTCCGGGAAAAAGGCTCCACCTGGGGCGCGAACTGCTTCCAGCTGGCCAACAGGCTGTGCATGAACACCACGGTCCCGTTTCCGCCGTCCCCCACGTCCAGGTATTCCAGGGGCACCCCGCCCCCGGTAAAACGCCGGACCTGCCCGGCCCATTTGCCCACGTTGTTCATGAATACCCCCATTCTTGAATGGAAAAAGTCTTTCCTAGCACAAAAAGGCCGCCCGGGAAAAGGCGTTTTGCGGCAACCGGGTCAGGGGCCTGTTGAAAAACAGGCATTGAACAGGCTGATCAAAAACGATGAGCTGAAAGTCACCCCACCCGGCCTTTGGCCGTGCGGGGACCCCGACGGCGCGCGAACCGGGAAAAGGCGAGGCGTACTTTTGTACGTTGAGCCCTTTCCCGGTGAAGCGCAACGCCGCAGATCGCGTTTTTGGGCAGCCTGTCAGGAGAGGGTCAGAACGGTGATCTCGGGCCGGGCCCGGAAGCGGAAGGGGAAGACCAGGGTTCCGATGCCCCGGTTCACGTAGGTGTGGCCATGGGCCTCGGGCACCAGCCCGGCCAGGTAGCGGTCCGGGTTTTGGATGGGCATGATCCGGCGGGTGAGCAGGGGGATGTTCACCTGGCCGCCGTGGGTGTGGCCGCAGAGGGTGAGGTCCACTTTCTTCTCCGGCGGCAGGTGGGCCACCACGTCGGGGTTGTGGGCCAGGAGGATGGTGAACCCGTTGGGCTCTGCCTTTTCCAGGGCCTGGTCCGGGTTCCCGGAAAACCACCAGTCATCCATGCCCGCCACCTGGATGGATTCGTTGCCCCGGGCGATCTCCAGGGACTCGTTTCGCAGGACCCGGAAGCCAGCCCTCTCCAGCCCCCGGACCAGACGCCCCTCGGCCCGGACGCCATCCACCTGGTCGTGGTTGCCCAGCACCGCCAGCCTGTCCCCGGGCGCCAGGCGCGCCAGGGATTCCAAGGCCAGGGCCAGGCTGGCCTCCCGGGGGGCCGGGCCTCTTTTCCAGAAACCGTTCACCGAGCCGGAAACCACGTCCCCGGTGAGGACCACCAGGTCCTTTTCCAGGGAGTTCACCCGGTCCACCACTTGGCCCAGAAATTCCTCGTCCGTCCAGAACCCGGCGTGGAGGTCCGAAATCTGGACGATGGTGTATCCCGCAAAGGAGGGCGGCAGGCCGGGGCAGGCCAGGGGCACGCGCTCCACGGCGAGGTCGTTTTTGGCCGCGAACCCCACCCCGGCCGTGGCCAGCACGGACAGGCGCAGGCCGAGGCCCAGGAACCGGCGGCGGGTCCATCCCCTGGGGGAAGGCTTTGGGGTCATGGATTTTCCTCCCGGGCCCCTGGCGGTATTCCGGGGCAGGTCCCAGTCTACCAGACCGGCAACCTCCTGGACAGAGCGGCCCCCCGGAACGGCCGGGAGAGAACGGGGGGAATCAAATGGAGACGGGTGGGGACTCGGTGGGCTGAAAGTGAAATGGAGTGGACGGAAAAGGGAATAATCCTGGCCAAAAGGGGCGGCGGAATGGAAGCTGGTGTGCGGTAATCCGCCATCCGGGCCGCCATTCACCGGAAAAGGCTGCAACCCGCCGGTTGCCCCGGCCCGCGAGAAGGGGGCCGGGTGGAAAAAATGGAGCAGGATGGAGCTGAATGGAGCCGGAGGGGCGGAAAGGGGCGCGAGGTGGCGTCTGGAGGGAAAGACCGGGCCCGGGTAAGGGCCGGGCGGAGGCTGGGAGGAAAACCGGGGGCCGGGAAGGCGGTTTCCGCCTCCGGCGGCCCCCGGGCCGAATCCGGCCACCAGTCTTGCCCAAGAGGAATACCCACCCGCAGAGACACCCCGGGCAACCGAATTGTTTTCCCGCCTTTTATGCGTTATTATTTTTTAATTGGCCCAAGTGGACTCGGACCCTTCCAGGGAACTCACCAGGGTCGCCTCACTCCCTAGGCGGGAGGTCTTCCGGCCGGACAGGGCGCTGGCCAGGGACCGGTCTCCGTCCACGATTCCCGGCCAACCACCAGGAAAAGGCCAGGAATCGGCAGGAGTTTCCCAGGCGGGCAAAACATCCCTTTCCCAAAGGCCACAAAACTGGGTAGAATGGCCCGATAAAAATCCGGAGGTTTTTTCGGCCCTTTCCCCAAGGGCCGGGAAAACCCCTTCCGGGAGGGTGAAGATGGCCAAAGAAATCAAGAAAATTTTCGGGATCGACCTCGGCACCACCTACTCGTCCATTGCCTACGTCCACAAAAGCGGCAAGCCGGTGGTCCTTCCCAACGAGGAAAACTCGGGGGTCACCCCATCTGTGGTTCTCTTCGAGAATGACAAGATCCTAGTGGGCAACGCGGCCAAGAAACGGGCCTGGCTCCACCCCGAGGACGTGGCAGCCTTTGTGAAGCGGTCCATGGGGGAAAAGGACTTCCTGTTCATGATCGGGGACCGGGCCTACACGGCCGAGGAAATTTCGAGCTTCATCCTCCGCAAACTCGCCATGGACGCCCAGCGCACCCTCCAGGAAAAGGTCACGGACGTGGTCATCACCTGCCCGGCCTACTTCGGCGTCAACGAGCGGGAGGCCACCCGCCGGGCCGGGGAGATCGCCGGGCTCCGGGTCCGGCGCATCGTCAACGAGCCCACGGCCGCGGCCATTGCCTATGGCTCCACCAAGCCCGGAGAAAAGAAGAAGATCCTGGTCTACGACCTGGGAGGCGGCACCTTCGACATCACCATGATCGATGTCCAGCCCGACTCCATCGAAGTCATCTGCACGGGCGGGGACCACAACCTCGGCGGCAAGGACTGGGACGACCGGGTGGTGGCCTACCTGGCCGAGGAGTACCAGCGCCAGACCGGAACCCACGACGACATCCTGGATGACCCCAAGGTGTGGCAGGCCCTCCAGTTCGTGGCCGAAAGCGCCAAAAAGATGCTCTCCAAGCAGGAATCGGTCCGGGTGCCCATCAAGTACGCGGGAGTGGCGGCCTCGGTGGTGCTCACCCGGGACATCTTCGACACCCTGACCGCCGACCTGCTGGAACGCACCATCGCCATGGTCCACGGCACCATGAGCGAGGCCAGAAGAAAGGCTGTCCTGGATTTCGACGAGTTCATCCTGGTGGGGGGCTCCACCCGCATGCCCCAGGTGCCCAAACGGATCTTCCAGGAGTTCAAGAAGCGGCCCATGATGTTCGAGCCGGAAAACGCCGTGGCCAAGGGCGCCGCCATCCTGGGCTGGAAGATCGCCATCAACGACTCCCTGGCCGAGCGGGTCAAGGAGATCAACATCGGCAAGGCCCAGGAGGACGAGAACTACTGGGAGGACATGCCCGAAATCGAGATCGAGGAGGCGGCCAGGGAAAGGGGCATCTCGGCCCAGACCCTGAAGAGCTCCCTGTTCAAGGTCCACGACGTGGCCTCCAAGAGCTTCGGCATCCTCCTGAAGGAAACCGGGGAAAACGACGACGTATTCAACGTGATCCTTCGCAACTCCCGGGTGCCCGTCCGGGCCAAGGACACCTTCAACACGGCTGTGGCCAACCAGGGCCAGGTCCTTATCCGGGTGGTGGAGTGCGAGTCGTCCGAGGAGTGGGTCTCCTACACCAGCGCCGTGGAAATCGGCACCGCCGCCCTGAAACTGCCCCCCCACCTCCCGGCCAACACCCCCATCGTCATCGAGTTTGTCCTCTCCAAGGAGGGCCGCCTGTCCATCACGGCCACAGAGTCCTCCGGAGGCCGCTCCGTGGACGTGAAGATCAAGCCAACGGCTGGCATCGGCGACAACGCCCTGGAGGAAGCCAAGGAACGGGGCAAGACCCAGGTCATCGAGTAGAAGGGCTCCCAAAGCCCCGAAAAGCCCACGCCCCGGCCCCCCGGTTGCGCGGGCTTTTCCTTTTCGGGCCCCGGGCATCCTTCCCCGTCTTTCCCTTCCCCCGAATCTCTGCTATTTACGGCTTTCCGGACCCGATCCGGCTGGCCCCAAAAATTCCAGGAGGCTTCAAATGTCGGACAAGCAGGTCATTTATTCCATGGTCCATGTGGGCAAGGTGGTTCCTCCCAACCGGGAGATTCTCCGGGACATCACCCTGGGGTTCTATTACGGGGCCAAGATCGGGGTTCTGGGGTTGAACGGCTCGGGCAAGAGTTCGCTTTTGCGCATCATGGCCGGCAAGGACGTGTACCACACGGGCGAGACCATGCTCTCCAAGGGCTACACCGTGGGTCTCCTGGAGCAGGAGCCGGAACTGGACCCCGAAAAGACCGTGCGGGGGGTGGTGGAGGAAGCGGTCCAGCCCATCGTGAACCTGCTGGCCCGCTATGATGAAATCAACGCCGCCTTCGCGGACCCGGACGCGGACATCGACGCCCTGGTGGAGGAGCAGGCCAAGGTCCAGGAGGAACTGGACAAGACCGACGCCTGGAACCTGGACAGCCGCCTGGAGCTGGCCATGGAGGCCTTGCGCTGCGCTCCGCCGGAAACCCCGGTCTCCGTTCTCTCCGGCGGCGAGCGCCGCCGGGTTGCGCTGTGCAGGCTGCTTCTGACCGAGCCGGACATCCTGCTCTTAGACGAGCCCACCAACCACCTGGACGCCGAGTCCGTGGCCTGGCTGGAAAAGCATCTCCAGCAGTACAAGGGCACGGTCATCGCCGTGACCCACGACCGGTACTTCCTGGACAACGTGGCCGGGTGGATCCTGGAGCTGGACCGGGGCCACGGCATCCCCTGGAAGGGCAACTACTCCTCCTGGCTGGAACAGAAGCATGAACGCCTTTCCCGGGAAGCCCGGTCCGAAACCAAGCGCCAGAAGACGCTGGCCCGGGAGCTGGAGTGGATCCGCATGGCCCCCAAGGCCCGCCACGCCAAGAGCAAGGCCCGGGTCACGGCCTACGAGAAACTTTTGTCCCAGGAATACGAGTCGGTGCGGGACGATCTGGAAATCTACATCCCGTCGGGCCCCCGCCTGGGGGACCAGGTCATCGGGTTCTCCCACGTGACCAAGTCCTTTGGCGACCGGCTCCTCATGGACGATTTCTCCCTCCTGGTGCCCCCGGGCTCCATCGTGGGGGTCATCGGCCCCAACGGCGCGGGCAAGACCACGCTCTTGAAAATGATCACGGGCCAGGACAAGCCCGACAGCGGCACGGTCACTATAGGCAAGACCGTGCGCCTGGCCTGCGTGGACCAGAGCCGGGACAGCCTGAACCCGGAAAAAAATGTGTGGGAGGAACTCTCGGGCGGAAGGGAGACCCTGACCCTGGGGGGCCGGGAGCGGAACTCCCGGGCCTACGTGGCCAGCTTCAACTTCCTGGGGCCGGACCAGCAGAAGAAGGTGAAGGATCTCTCGGGGGGGGAAAGGAACCGGGTGCATCTGGCCAAGATGCTCACCCTGGAGGCCAACGTGCTCCTCCTGGACGAGCCCACCAACGACCTGGACGTGAACACGCTCCGCGCCCTGGAGGAGGCCCTGGAAAACTTCGCGGGCTGCGCCGTGGTGGTCTCCCACGACCGGTGGTTCCTGGACCGGGTGGCCACACACATCCTCGCTTTTGGCGATGAAAGCCGCCTGGACTTCTTCGAGGGCAACTGGTCCGACTACGAGGAGGACCGGAAAAAACGCCTGGGGCCTGAGGCCGACCGCCCCCACCGCCTGAAATACCGGAAACTCGTCAAGTAACGGCGGGGCAAGGCTAAAGCGTTCAAGGATTGCACAGGAAAAGCCCTCCCGGCCCAGGGTCCGGATGCCGCCGTCACTTTCCCCGCCCCATGGCGATGCGGAGGTCCCGGGCCAGGGTGGAGGGTTTTCCGGCCATTTCGGCCAGGAGGTCGTGTTCCAGGAAGGGGACGCGGTCCGCGTCAGGGCCCAGGCATTTTTTCAGGCGCTCGATGAACACACCCCGGCCCGGGACCGTGGTCCGCGCCAGGACCTCGTTCTGCTCCTCGCGGGTGACCCGGCCGGGGCCGGTTTTCGCGAACCACTCAAAGTACTTTGCCACGTC
>JAHJUF010000269.1 GCA_018829095.1 Pseudomonadota bacterium
GCCTGGAGCACACGGTCACCGCAGGCATCGTGTCCGCCAAGGGCCGGGTCATCGGCGCCGGGCCCTATGACGACTTCATCCAGACCGACGCATCCATCAACCCGGGCAACTCCGGCGGCCCCCTCCTGGACCTCTCGGGGAAGGTGGTGGGCATCAACACCGCCATCGTGGCCCAGGGCCAGGGCATCGGCTTCGCCATTCCCGTGAACCTGGCCGCGGACATCCTGCGCCAGCTCAAGGAATCCGGGGAGGTGACCCGGGGCTGGCTGGGGGTGGCCATCCAGGACGTGAACCAGGAGATCGCCGAATACTACGGCGCACCCGGGGACAAGGGCGCCCTGGTGAGCAAGGTCTTTCCCGGCGACCCGGCCGACAAGGCGGGCCTCAAGCCCATGGACATCATCCTTTCCGTGAATGGCGAAAAAGTGGAAACGGGCCGGGACCTCTCCCGGATCATCGCGGGCATCGCCGTGGGGGAAAAGGCGGCCATCAGCGTGTTTCGGGAAGGGAAAAGGGAGACGGTCACCGTGGTCATCGCCCGCCGGGACGACGAGGCCCTTTCGGCCCGGGTCCAGGAGGACGAGGCCAACGGCCCGGCAGCCGAGAGCCTCTTTGGCATGGCCCTGACCCCCCTTTCCCCGGAAAAGGCCCAGAGCCTGGGGGTCACGGATTCCGAGGGGCTCCTGGTCACGGAGGTGGAGCCCGACAGCAAGGCCGACCGGGCGGGCGTCAGCCGCGGGGACGTCATCGTGGAGGCCAACCGCCAGCCCGTGCGCACGGTGGGCGAGTTGAAGGCCCAGGTGGACGAGGGCAAGTCCGTGTTCCTGTTCATCCACAAGAGATCAGGGGCCTGGGACGCGGTGAAGCTGGAAAAATAGCCCGTTTTCGGGCTTCTATAAAATAAGGAGGAACCGGTGGAGCGGGTGCTGGCCAGGGCCAAGGTGAACCTGTACCTCGCGGTGCTGGGGAAGCGGCCGGACGGGTATCACGAGTTGGAGACGGCCATGCATCCCGTGGATCTGGCGGATGAGCTCGTGTTTTCCGAGGCTCCGGCCGGGGTGGTGGAGGTTTTCTGCGACGCGCCGGGAATCCCCACGGACGAAACCAACCTGGCCCACCGGGCGGCGGCGCTGTTTTTCCGGGAATGGGGCGAGCCGGGGGGCGTTCGCGTGGAGCTTACGAAGCACATCCCCGCCGGGGCGGGCCTGGGGGGCGGGAGCAGCGACGCGGCGGCGGTGTTGAACTGGCTGAACGCACGGCACGGAAATCCCTTTTCCCGGGAAAAACTGGAGGCCCTGGGGGCTGCCCTGGGGGCGGACGTGCCCTTTTTCGTCCGGGGAAAGCCGGCCTGGGCCACGGGGAGGGGGGAGATCCTGTCCCCCCTGCCGCTGATTTTTCCCTACGAGCTGGTGCTGGTGTTTCCTGGGGTGTTTTCGTCCACGGCCAGGGCCTACGAACGTCTTACTTTGACGTTGACAACCCGGGAAAAAGCTCTTAGGGTTGCCGACTTAAAGAGCACCCCCCGGTCCATGGAGGCGTTTCTGCGCAATGACCTGGAAGGGGCCGTGCTTCCTTACCTCCCCCAAGTGGGTGAGGCCAAGGCCGCGATTCTTTCGGCCGGAGCGGCCGGAGCTCTCATGTCCGGGAGCGGGTCCGCCGTCTTCGGTCTGTTTGAAACAGCCGGGGAGGCGGACCGGGCCGCGTTGCTGGTGGCGGAAAAGGATTCTTCCTGGACGGTGTTTCGTACGCGCCTCCAGGCCGAGGGCATGGTTACGCGCCACGGGCCGTTTCCGCCGGAGGCGGAGACAGGGCCCTAGCAGGCTGTTCAAAAACGATGAGCTGAAAGTCACCCCACCCGGCCTTTGGCCGTGCGGGGACCCCGACGGCGCGCGAATCCTGAGGAATGAGGCGTGCTGCTGTACGCCGCAGTGACGAAGGATGAAGCGCAACGCCGCAGATCGCGTTTTTGGACAGCCTGAGGCCGTTTTTTTTGTGTGGGTTCCAGGCACTAGGGGCGTCGTCAAGCGGTAAGACACAGGACTTTGGTTCCTGCATTCGGAGGTTCGAATCCTCCCGCCCCTGCCATTTGGGGTATGTCGTACGGGCCTCCGGGGCTCCGTCCGGCCGCGCTTGTGCAAGAAAGCACAAGGCCCGCGCCCGGTGATTTTTGGAAAGACGTCATGAAAAACGATCTGCTGATCTTCTCGGGAAACGCCACGCCGGAACTGGCCAAGCGCATCTGCGAGTATCTCCACCGGCCCCTGGGCGAATCCATGGTCAAGCGTTTCTCCGATGGAGAGATCCGGATCGAGATCCAGGAGAACGTCCGGGACAAGGACGTGTTCATCGTCCAGAGCACCTGCACGCCGGTGAACGAAAACCTGATGGAGCTGCTCCTGATGATCGATGCGTGCAGCCGGGCCAGCTCCCGGCGGGTCACGGCGGTCATCCCCTATTACGGCTACTCCCGCCAGGACAAGAAGGTGGCCCCCCGGGTGCCCATCAGCGCCCGGCTGGTGGCGGACCTCCTCATCGTGGCCGGAGCCAAGCGCGTCATCACCATGGATCTCCACGCCGGCCAGATCCAGGGATTCTTCAACTGCCCCGTGGACAACCTTTTTGCCGCGCCCGTGCTCCTTTCCGACATGCGGGAGTCCTTTGTGGGCAAGCCTCTTGTCATCGTCTCCCCGGACGCCGGGGGCGTGGAGCGGGCCCGGGCCTTTGCGAAAAGGGTGCATGCCGAGCTCGCCATCGTGGACAAGAGGCGGCTCGCCCCCAACCAGGCCGAGGCCATGAACGTCATCGGCGAGGTGGACGGCAAGGTGGCCATCATCCTGGACGACATGGCGGACACGGCGGGCACCCTGACCCAGGCCGCCCAGGCCCTGATGCAGCGCGGCGCGGCCGAGGTCCACGCCTACGTCTCCCACCCTGTCCTCTCGGGGCCGGCCGTGGAGCGCATCGGGGCTTCCGCCATCAAGACCCTGGTGGTCACGAATACCATCCCCTTGTCCCCCGCCGCTACGGAGTTGGACAAGATACGAGTGCTTTCCATCGCGTCCCTGGTGGGCGAGGCCATCATCCGCTCCCACCGCGGGGACTCGGTGAGTTCCCTATTTCCCTAGGAAACCCTTCCGGCCCCGGGGCCGGTCGTAACGGAGGAAAACGTGGAAGCTGCCGAACTCAAAGCGAAAAAAAGAGAAAAAACCGGGAACGGGCCCGCCCGCGTCCTGAGGCGGGAGGGGTTCATTCCCGCCGTGATCTACGGAGCCAAAAAGGAGCCTATGAGCCTTATCGTAGGTGTCCGGGACTTGGAGGACGCCCTCAAGGCATCCGGATCCGGATCCACCATGCTGAACCTGACCATCGAAAACGATGGCCAGGACAAGCGGGTGGTGATGCTGAAGGAACTCCAGCGGCACCCCCTGTCCCGGAAATTCATCCACGCGGATTTCTACGAAGTGGACATGAAACGGGAGATCTGGGTCAACGTCCCCGTGGAGATCAAGGGCCAGGCCCCGGGCGTGGAAGCCGGCGGAACGCTCCAGGTCCTCAGGCGGGAGCTGGAAATGAGCTGCCTTCCCATGCAGATCCCCCAGATCTTCGTTGTGGATGTCTCGGGCCTGGAAATCGGTGATTCGGTGCATATTTCGGACCTCACCCTTCCCGAAGGCGTTTCCATGGACAGGAGCCTGGACTACACTGTGGTGACGGTTGTGGCTCCCCGGTCCGAGGAGAAGCCCGGCGCGGTGGAGGAGGAGACCGAAGAAGCCGAGGAAAAGGAATAGGAGGGCGGGCCGGGGGGATATCCGGCCCCGGCCGGGCACTGACCCATGGGCGAGACCCGGCTGGTGCTGGGCCTGGGAAACCCGGGCCCACGATACGCCGCCACTCGGCACAACGCCGGTTTCATGACGGTGGACCGCCTAGCGGCCAACCTGTGCCTTCCGGTGGACCGGGCAGGCGATTTTGCCCTGAAGGGCCAGGGGATGGTCCGGGGAATCCGGATCGTGCTGGCCAAGCCTCAGACCTTCATGAACGAAAGCGGCCGGGCCGCAGCGGCCCTGGCGGCGCGCTTCGGACTTTCGGGGGAGGAGATCCTGGTCGTCTGCGACGACGTGGACCTCCCCTATGGACGTATAAGATTGAAGCCGAAAGGAGGAGACGGAGGACACAACGGACTGCGGTCGGTTATCCTGGAACTGGGTCACGGCGAATTCGGCCGCCTGCGGGTGGGCATCGGTCGCCCGCCGCCCGGCCGGTCCATGACCGACCACGTGTTGGGGCCGTTTGACGAAACCGAGGCCACGGCCGCTCACGATTTGTGGGAACTGGCGGCCCGGGCAGCGGAAACGGTCCTTTTTTCCGGAATGGCCGAAACGATGAATTTGTTCAACAACCAACGGATCGAAATCCGGGGGATACCCGGAGATCTGGAGGGCACGGAGCCGCCTTTCGGCGGACCAGGCCCGGAAAAACCGACAAAGGGAGGAAATGGGAATGTACCTTGAGCAGTTTATGACCAACGTACCGTTGTATTGTATGCTAGTGGGCATCGGCGGCGTTCTTTTCGCCATGCTCCTCGCTGTGATGGTGAATCGTGCCCCGGCCGGCGACGCCAAGATGCAGGAAATCGCCGCCGCGATCCGCGAGGGAGCCATCGCTTACCTGAACCGCCAGATGAAGAGCATGGCCGCCGTGGGCGTCGTCATCGTCCTCATCATGATCTTCGCTCCCGGCATGGGCTGGAAGTACGCCCTGGGCTTCGCCATCGGCGCCATCGCCAGCTACCTGGCCGGCTACGTGGGCATGCGGGTTTCCGTCGTGGCCAACGTGCGCGTGGCCGAAGCCGCCAAGAAGGGCCTGGCCGCCGGTCTGGCCCTGGCCTTCAGAGGCGGCGCCGTGACGGGTATGATGGTGGCTGGCCTGGCGCTCACCGCCGTGGCCGGTTACTACGCCCTGATGCATGACGTCATGGCCCTGGTTGCCCTGGGCTTCGGCGGCTCGCTAATCTCCATCTTCGCCCGGCTGGGCGGCGGTATCTTCACCAAGGGCGCCGATGTGGGCGCGGACCTGGTGGGCAAGGTGGAAGCCGGAATCCCCGAGGACGACCCCCGGAACCCCGCGGTCATCGCGGACAACGTGGGCGACAACGTGGGCGACTGCGCCGGCATGGCCGCGGACCTCTTCGAGACCTACGCCGTGACCGCAGTGGCCGCCATGCTGCTGGGCCACCTGCTGTTCCCCGAGTTTGAAATGGCCACCCTGTTCCCGCTGGTGCTGGGCGCCATCTCCATCGTGGCCTCGGCCATCGCCGTGTTCTTCGTCCGCCTGGGCAAGGGCGAGTACATCATGGGTGCCCTGTACAAGGGCATGTTCGGCGCCGCCATCATGGCGGGAGCCGCCTTCTACTTCGTGACCCCCAAGATCATGGCCGGCATGCCGGACCATGATCCCATGGACATCTTCTATGCCTCCCTGGTGGGCCTGGTCCTGACCGTGCTCATCGTCATCATCACAGAGTACTACACCGGCAAGTACACCCCGGTGAAGAACATCGCCAACGCCTCGGTGACCGGCCACGGCACCAACATCATCGCCGGTCTTGCCGTGTCCATGCAGTCCACGGCCGCCCCGGTGCTGACCATCTGCGCCGCCATGATGCTGGCCCACTATTTCGCGGGCCTCTATGGCATCGCCATGGCCGCCATGGCCATGCTGTCCATGACCGGCATGGTCATCGCGGTGGACGCCTACGGCCCCATCACGGACAACGCCGGCGGCATCGCTGAAATGGCCGGGCTGGACGAGAGCGTCCGGGCCGTCACCGATCCCCTGGACGCGGTGGGCAACACCACCAAGGCCGTCACCAAGGGCTACGCCATCGGCTCCGCCGGTCTGGCCTCCCTGGTGCTGTTCGCCTGCTACGTGTACGAATTCCAGATCAAGGGCGGCTCCGAGGCCCTGCGGTTCGACCTGTCCGACCTTCGGGTCATCGTCGGTCTCTTCATCGGCGGTCTGCTGCCCTTCCTGTTCGCCTCCATGGCCATGAACGCCGTGGGCCGGGCCGGTGGCGCCGTGGTGGAGGAAGTCCGCCGCCAGTTCCGGGAGATCCCGGGCATCATGGAAGGCACCGCCAAGCCCGATTACGCGGCCTGCGTGGACATCGTCACCGCCTTCGCCCTGAAGGAGATGATGGTTCCCGCCCTGCTGCCGGTGCTCGCCCCCATCGTGGTGGGCCTGCTCCTGGGCAAGGTGGCCTTGGGTGGTCTGCTCATCGGCTCCATCATCACGGGTCTGTTCGTGGCCATCTCCATGACCACGGGCGGCGCGGCCTGGGACAATGCCAAGAAGTACATCGAGGACGGCCACCTGGGCGGCAAAGGTTCCGAAGCCCATAAGGCCGCCGTCACCGGCGACACCGTCGGCGATCCGTACAAGGATACCGCCGGACCCGCCGTGAACCCCATGATCAAGATCTTGAACGTGGTCGCGCTCCTGATGGTGCCTTTCCTCCTCTAAGGCCGGCTGCAACAGCGTAAAAAAGAGGGGGGAGGCCTTTGGGCTTCCCCCCTTTCTTTTGGGGAGGTTTTCTTTTTTTCAAAATTTTTTTCTCCGTATTTTTTCCCGGGAAATCCCGCTCTTACCTTTGTCGGACCCCCTTTTTTCCCCCAAAAACCTCCCCTTATCTTTTCCGAACGGTTGCTTCCTGTGTCCATTCGTGGTATGTAATATTATTCACAAGCTGCCTCGCGGAGCGGAAAACCATGTCCCTGGGGGGACGCTCCGGGGGCCTTGCGCCGGCGCGGGGGCGGCGGCGCGTTGGGAATCCATGCTCCCCATGGTGTGAGGTGTGCCATGATGAAAAATAACGAAAAAGAAGTAAAGGGAAACGGCGGGGATCACTTGGAGAGACTCTTTTCAGTGGGCGATCTGGCCGTATATCCCGCCCACGGGGTGGGGAAAATCGAGTCCATTGAGGGAAGGTCCATCGGCGGATTTCAACAGACCTTCTACATCATGCGCATCCTGGAAAACGACATGGTCATCATGATCCCCACCACCAACGTGGATTCGGTGGGGCTCCGGGACGTGATCCAGGAAAAGGAAGTCTCCGACGTCTACGCCATCCTTGGCGAAAAGGACATTCCCCAGGACACCCAGACCTGGAACCGTCGGTATCGCGACTACATGGAAAAGATCAAGACCGGCAGCCTTTTCGAGGTGGCCGGGGTCTTCCGCGACCTGTACCTTTTGAAGTCCACCAAGGATCTTTCCTTTGGTGAGCGCAAGCTCCTGGACACGGCCCAGACGCTATTGCTGAAGGAGCTTTCCATCGCCAAAAGCACCACCGAGGAGGCCATTCTCTCGGAGATTGAGTCTCTTCTGGTTTCTTGACCGAAATGCCATGACCGGGGAAACCTTTTCCTTCATGGTGGATATAGATGAGGCCGGCGTCCGCCTGGACACCCTTCTGGCGGAGCGCCGGCCTGATCTTTCCAGGACCCTGTTTCTGCGCCTCATCAAGGAGGGCTTGGTTATCCTGGAAGGCGTGGCGGTCAAGCCCTCCCACCGCGTCACCCCCGGCGATGAGGTCAGCGTCACCATCCCTCCGCCAGAACCCACTGACATCGTTGCAGAATTCATCCACCTGGACATCCTGTTCGAGGACTCGGACCTTCTGGTCATCAACAAGCCCCCCGACCTGGTGGTCCACCCCTCCCCGGGTCACGAGAGCCACACCCTGGTGAACGCCCTGATGCACCACAGCAAAAACCTCTCGGGCATGGCCGGGGAGGATCGTCCGGGCATCGTCCACCGCCTGGACAAGGACACCTCCGGGGTCA
>JAHJUF010000270.1 GCA_018829095.1 Pseudomonadota bacterium
CAACCTGCTCGGATGAATGCAACTTGATCTCCTCCCGCAACCGTCCTTATTCCGAGCCCATGGCACACCCCCCATCGCCCAAACAAGCCTTGCCGCTTCTTTTGCGCCTGTGTTAACCTGATGGGATCGGCCCGCCCGGACGCTGGAGGTTTCTTCCGGCTGGAGCCAGAGTCAAAGAAAGTCATCCCGGAGACGCCCGATGAGCGAATTGGAAGGCATGGAGGAAGGACGGTCCGAACTCGACGAGTTGGCGGACCGTTTGAAGGATGAGCAGCGGGATTCCGAGGTGGAACTCCTGCGCCAGCGGGTGGAGGTGCTGGAGGACCAGACTGGAAAAGACAGGGAAATCATCCGGAAACTTACCCAGAGCGAGGTGGAGTACCGGGCGGTCATGGACGCCGCCGCCTCGCCCATCGTGCTCCACGACCTCTCCGGCCGCTTCACCTACGTAAACCCCGCCTTCACCCGCGTCTTCGGCTGGACCGCCGAGGAGGCCGTGGGCAAGCGCCTGGACTTCGTGCCGCCCGAAAGCCTCCGGGAGGCCAAGGACGCCTTGAACCGCCTCCTGGCCGGGGAAAAGGTCACCGGGTTCGAGACCCGGCGCCTCACCCAGGACGGCCAGACCCTGGATGTGGAGATGAGCGCGGCGATTTATCACCAAGCCAACGGCGAGGCTGCGGGCTCGGTCATCATCTACCGGAACATCTCGGAACGGAAGAAGACGGAACGGGCCCTCCGGGAGGCCGAGGACCGGGCCAGCGCGGTCATGGCCGCCTCGCCGGACCCCATCGTCATGTTCGACACCGACGGCCGGGTGCTCTACACCAACCCCGCCTTCACCTCCGTGTTCGGCTGGACCCAAAAGGAGGTCCAGGGCCAGGCCCTGGATTTCATTCCCCAGACCGCAATGGATGAAAACCAGGACGCCTTCAAGCGCATGATGGCCCGGGGCTCGGTCATGAGCTTTGAAACCCAGCGGCTCACGAAGGACAACCGGCCCCTGCACCTGAAGGTCACGGCCTCCGTATTCAAGGCCCACGACGGCCGACCCGCCGGAAGCTTCGTCATCCTCCATCCCGTGGGCCCGTCCATGGCCCGGCGGCCGGGGGCCTGATGCGCGTAATCCTTTTCGCGGGCAAGGGCGGCGTGGGCAAGACATCCATGGCCGGTGCCACGGGCACGGCCTGCGCCCGGGCGGGAAAGAAGACCCTGATCCTTTCCCTGGACACGGCCCACAGCCTGTCGGACGTGTTCGACCGCAAGGCCAAGCTCCTGGACGTGAACCAGGGCCAGCCCGTGGCTGTGGCGGACAACCTCTGGATCCAGGAGCTGGACGTCCAGCGGGAGCTTTTCGCGGAATTCGGGGAGATCCACGAGTACGTGACGCGCCTTTTGGCCGCCACGGGCCAGAGCGAAATCCTGGCCGAGGACATGGCCATCCTCCCGGGCATGGAGGAGGTCTCCCTCCTGTTGAAGATCAACCGCTACCTGCGGGAGGAGGAGTACGACGTCCTCATCCTGGATTCCGCCCCCACGGGTGAGTCCATCCGGTTCATCAGCCTCCCATCCACCCTTGAATGGTACATGAAAAAGCTCTTCCGCATGGAGCGCACCATGGTCAAGCTGGCCAGGCCCGTGGTGGAAAAACTGTACAAGATCCCCATGCCGGACGACTCCTACTTCGCGGCCATTGAAAAGCTGTACAACCAGTTGAAGGGCGTGGACACGGCTCTCACCGACCCCAGGATCACCACCGTGCGCCTGGTGGCCAACCCCGAAAAGATCGTGTTGAAGGAGACCCAGCGGGCGTCCATGTTCTTTGCCCTGTACGGCCTCCAGGTGGATGCGGTCATCATGAACCGGATCATGCCCGAGGGCGTCACGGACGAATATTTCGAGGACTGGAAGAAACGCCAGAAGGAATACCTGGACCATGCGAAAAAATACTTCTCCCCCCTGCCCATCCTCACGGCGGACCTGTTCCGGGGAGAGGTTCTGGGGGTGGACGGCCTGACGGCTCTCGCGGACCAGGTCTACGGCGGCAAGGAGCCGGACAGCATCTTCTTCAAGAAAAAACCCTGGGAGCTTTCCAAGGGGCCAAACGGCTACGAGATGAAGATCCGCCTGCCCTTTGCGGACAAGAAGGACATCCGCCTCCATCGCTCCGGCGAAGAACTGATCCTCACGGTGGGGGCCCTGAAACGCCACATCCTGCTCCCCAGGGCCGTGGCCGCATCGCCAACGGTCAAGGCCAGGTTTTCCGGCAAGCACCTCCTGGTGAGCTTCGGGGCCGAAGCCCCGTGAAAGGAGGCCCCATGACCGGCCCCCTGGCCCTGGCCAAACGGACGATCGCCGCCGCCTTCCACCCCATCACTGCGGCCCGGGAAGCCTCGGCCGCCCTTCGCCCGGCCCGGCTGAAAGCCTGGACCCTGGTTCGTTTCCTGGCGGACTGGCGCATCCGCCAGCTCTCCGGCCCTCCCCCCTCCCCGCCCGGGGAAAAACCCCCGGAAACAAGACGGGACATCGAGATCGACTAGAGCTTCCCTCGTCCTCTTCGGTGTAATCTGTGTGATCTGTTGATTTTGCTTCATCCGGTTTTTGCGTACCTGGTTACCAATCCGGGCTTTACAGGGAATCGGTTGAAGCCCCCCCTTTGAAAAAGAAGCAGAACCCCCCTTTGAAAAAGGGGGGCAGGGGGGATTTCTTTTTACTTTTAGCTTCTTATTCTTTCTCATCCGGTTTTCCGGGAACTTGGCTTAATTTGCCTGAATTTGCCTAAAATCCGGGCAAGGACTTGAAGCAGGAGGAGAGGCAGGTTGCCTGCCATCGGACTTTTCCGGCAGGCGCGGCATTCCCTCCCTGACTCCGGGAAAACGGCGGATGAGTCAAAAAAGACAAAAAGCCAAAAAAAGAAATCCCCCCTATCCCCCCTTTTTCAAAGGGGGGACCCCGCCCGGGCCGCTTTCAGCAACCGTCCTGTCTTGGAGGCCAGATACGCTTCAGCCGAATGACCCCAAATTTTTCCGCTTTTTCCCAAAAACCCCGGTCCTCAGAACGCCCCCAGCTGGCAGGGTTTGATCCGGACGTCCAGGGCCTCGCAGGCGGATGCGACGTCCATCCGGGCGAGCCCCCGGCGGTCCGCGATTTCCCAGGCCGAGACGCAGGAGAGCCGGTCGTTAACCATGGCTTCCCGGATCTCCTTTTCCAGGCCCGGGTCCACGGTTTTCGCGGGCTTCACGATCTTCTTGCCCGGAAAGCCGAAAAGCCCCATCTGGCAGCGCTCCAGGCGCAGGCCCATGAGGTCCGCGGCCGCCCCGATCTGGCGGGGGGAAAGGCCCGTCTCCTTTGAGGCGGCAAAGGCGTCCGCGCAGTTCAGGGTTTTGTCCTGGGTCCTCTTTTCCAGGGCCTCTCCCACCACCGTCTCCACCGTGACGTCCGGGTCATATCCTTTCTTTTCGCGAGAACTCATGGCGTCTCTCCTTTCCCGGGAATGCCCTTGCCAGCGCAAGAAGCGTTCTGGTAGATTTTTTCCTCCTCAAGGCCTATGCTATCGGGAAACAGGCCCGGGGTCGCCAGCGCCCTTTCGGGCGCTCTTTTTTACCCCCATTCTGCCCCGGGGTCCTGGCCCTGGAAAGCTTTTTTTGAAAACCCGCTCCCGGGAAAGGAAATCCGTCCCTTCATGAGCATGGCTCTGGAAATCCAACGCAAGCCCAGCCAACGAATCCATGTGGGCGGTCTGGCCCTGGGGGACGGCGCACCCATCCGCGTCCAGTCCATGACCAACACCCCCACGGCCGACGTGGCCGCCACCCTCGAACAGATCGCCCGCCTGCGCCGGGCCGGATGCGAGCTGGTGCGGGTGGCCGTGCCGGACGAGGAGGCTGTGGCCGCCCTGCCCGCCATCAAGGCCGGGGCGGGCATGCCCGTCATCGCGGACATCCACTTTGACTACCGCCTGGCCGTGGCCGCCGCCAAGAACGGGGCTGACGGGCTCCGCATCAACCCGGGCAACATCGGCGCGGCCTGGAAGGTGGCCGAGGTGGTGGCCGCCGCCAAAGACCACGATTGCGCCATCCGGGTGGGGGTGAACGCGGGCTCCCTGGAAAAGGACCTGCTGAAAAAGCACGGCCACGCCACGGCCGCCGCCATGGTGGAAAGCGCCCTTGCCCATCTGGATCACCTGGCCTCCCTGGGGTTCACCAACGTGAAGGCGTCCATCAAGGCCTCGGACGTGCCCCGGACCGTGGAGGCGTACCGCATGCTGTCCGCCCGAACGGACGTGCCCCTGCACCTGGGGGTCACCGAGGCCGGGGGACGCCTGGCGGGCACGGTGAAAAGCTCCATCGGCATCGGGCTGATCCTGGCCGATGGCATCGGCGACACGCTCCGGGTGTCTTTGACCGGCGACCCGGTGCCCGAAATGCGGGTGGCCTGGGAGATCCTGAGGTCCCTGAACATCCGGGCCCGGGGGCCGGAGATCATCTCCTGCCCCACCTGCGGCCGGACCCGCATAGACCTCGCCGCCATCGCGGACCAGGTGGAGGAGGAACTGGCCTTCATGACCGCGCCCGTGAAGGTGGCGGTCATGGGCTGCGTGGTGAACGGGCCGGGGGAGGCCAGGGAGGCGGACGTGGGCATTGCCGGCGGCCAGGGCCAGGGCATCCTGTTCAGGAAGGGAAAACTCGTGGCCAAGGTCCCGGAGGCGGACCTGTTGCGCGTGCTGGTGGAGGAAGCCCGGGATCTGGAACGGGCGTACCTGGAGGGACGGAAGAAGGCGGCGGACTGAAAAAAGAAGGAAGCCGCAGATTGCGCTGTTGGCGAGCCCATCGGCCCGGGCCGTCATTCCGGCGAAAGCCGGAATCCAGAAAATAGACCGAAGGGCCTGAAAGGATTCAAGCGGCGCAGGATCTCCGCTCCAATTCCAAGACAGGCAAGGCTTTAGCCCGTTTACCGGACTGGATTCCAGCCTGCGCAGGAATGACGGGAGGCGGCTTTCACGTGATGGCTAATGAGGGCCTTTTCTCCCCTCTTCCACCAAATGGAAATTTTGACAACCGCTACAAAAAATATCCATCAGAAAGGATTCACCCTACATGGCCAAGCAGCCGAAGAACGCTATCAGCCCAAGGCGGGACGAGGATTACTCCCAGTGGTACCAGGAGGTGGTCAAGGCCGCGGACCTGGCTGAGAACTCCCCGGTGCGGGGGTGCATGAACATCAAGCCCTGGGGCTACGCCCTGTGGGAAAACCTCGTGGACAACCTGGACGCCCGGTTCAAGAAAACCGGGGTCAAGAACGCCTATTTCCCCATCTTCATCCCCCTGCGCTTCCTGGAGCAGGAAGCCGAGCACGTGGAGGGCTTTGCCAAGGAATGCGCCGTGGTGACCCACCACCGCCTGGAAAAAGGCCCCCAGGGCGGCCTGGTGCCCGCCGGGCCCCTCACCGAGCCCTACGTGGTGCGGCCCACCTCGGAGACCATCATCGGCGAGGCTTTTTCCCGGTGGGTGAACTCCTGGCGGGACCTTCCCGTGCTCATCAACCAGTGGGCCAACGTGGTGCGCTGGGAGATGCGGACCCGGATATTCCTGCGCACCAGCGAGTTCCTGTGGCAGGAAGGCCACACGGCCCACGCCACCGAGGCCGAGGCCCGGGAACGCACCCTGCAGATGCTGGCCGTCTATGAGGACTTCGCCAAAAACGAGATGGCCCTGCCCGTCCTGACCGGGGAAAAGACCCCGGCCGAGCGGTTCCCCGGCGCGGTGAGCACCTATTGCATCGAGGCCATGATGCAGGACAGAAAGGCCCTCCAGGCCGGAACCAGCCACTTCCTGGGCCAGAACTTCGCCCGGTCCTCCCAGATCCGGTTCCAAAGCGACCAGGGGGTGGACGAACTGGCCTGGACCACCTCCTGGGGCGTGTCCACCCGGCTGGTGGGCGGGCTCATCATGACCCACGCGGACGACGACGGCATGGTCATGCCCCCGGCCGTGGCCTCGGCCCACGTGGTCATCATGCCCATCGCCAAAGACCCGGCAGTCCGGGAAGGGGTCATGGAATACGCCCAATCCCTCAAAAGGGAGTTGGAGGCCCAAACCTTCCATGGCCGGAACCTGGTGGTGGAGATGGACGACCGGGACGCGGGCGGCCGGGCCTGGGACTGGATCAAAAAAGGCGTGCCCGTGCGGGTGGAGGTGGGGCCCCGGGACATGGCGGAAAATGCCGTGTTCACGGGACGCAGGGACACCCCCGGCCACAAGAAGGAGTCCATGCCCCGGGCTGATTTCGTGGCGAAAATCACGGACATCCTGGGGGAGATCCAGGACAACCTGTACCGCCGCGCCCTGGCCTTCCGGGAGGAACACAGCGTGAAGCTGGACGGCCGGGACGAGTTCTACGATTTCTTCACTCCCGAAAACCCCGAAACCCCCGGGATCCACGGCGGCTTTGCCCTGTCCGGCTGGTGCGGGGACCCGGCCTGCGAGGCCAAAATCAAGGAGGACCTCACGGTTACCATCCGCCTGGTGCCCATCTCCGGCGAAAAGGAAGCCTGCCCGTGCGTGCTGTGCGGCAAGCCCTCCGAGGGGAGAGTCGTTTTCGCCAAGTCCTACTAACCCGGGCGAGGCCGGCGGGAACCCGGCCGCGAAACCCCATGATCCGCATCCAGGACATTCTGGACAAGGTCGCCGACTACACCCCCGGCGCGAACCTTGACATCATCGACCGGGCCTATGTGTACAGCGCCCGGGTGCACCACGGGCAGGTCCGCCTTTCCGGCGAGCCTTACCTCTCCCACCCCCTGGAGGTGGCCGGGCTCCTGGCGGACATGCACTTAGACGAG
>JAHJUF010000271.1 GCA_018829095.1 Pseudomonadota bacterium
CATCGGCTTTTGCCTGGGGCCCAGATCCGTGCCATGATGGAGAAAAACAGCGGCAAAACGAAACGGAATCTACCTTAAAAAAGCCGCTGACCTGTCCAACGAAAGGGGACCACCTCTGACCACCCTGTCCGAAGACAAGAAACCAGCGCGAAAATATTCTCCTCTTTTTTTGGGAAGCCTGAGAATTATTGCTTGACATTAAAACTGTAACCTCGTTACAAGTTACAACAAGGTTACAGCCTACAAATGGGGGGAGCGGCATTGAACTTACGTCAAAAAAATATCCAAAAACGGCGACGCAAAATACTGGATACAGCCCTGCAGATCGTGGTGGAAGAAGGGCCGGAAGGTGTTAAAATAAGGGAACTTGCCAAGCGGGCCGGGTTTTCGGTCACCACCTTGTACAACCTGTTCGGCAACAAGGACGATATTCTGGTGGCCCTGCTGGAGAACGCCCTGGACGAGGTTTCGCCCCTGCTGGAGGCCAAAAGAGAGACTGACCCCTTTTCCGCAATCCAGGCCATCATGGTTGGCCCTGTGAAATTTTTAACGGATAACTCCAGGATACTGCGGCCCATATTGGCCATGTTGTATTACAAGCCGGAACGGCGGGCGGCCCCCTATGCCATGGTACTCCTCACCGGAATCATCGATTCCCTGTCCGGCCTGGTGGAGGCTGCCCAAAAGGAAGGTTCTCTCCTGCAAACCCTGTCCCCCCATTTGCTGGCCGCTGAAATTTTTTATTCCTACCGAATCGCCATGGAGGATTGGTACTGCCTCGAGATCAACGATGAGGCACTGTCTGCCAGGGTGAAGACCGGCGTGCTGTTCCTTTTATTATCCGTAGCCACAGACAAGTCTCGGGAGCACCTGCAAAACAAGCTGGGAAAAATCCAGCCCCAGGCGTTGGACCATCTCTTCCAACGATTTCCAGGATTAAAGAAATAAAATGCCCCCTGTGAAGGGCATTTCCCGGAAACAGCCATGCAGAAAGGAAAAGTTGATGACGATCACACAGGCGCACATCCAACTGGCAGAGAAGTTCATGCACAAACAATACTGGGAAAGCGTTATCGTTCCCGAATCCCTCAAAAGCTTGGTCGCACTGGCTTATACCGAAGAAGAGGCCCAGCTGGTCCATGCCTTGAGTTTCGCCAACGCAACGGCGGGAAAGATCGCCCGGCTGGTCAAACGCCCGGTGGGGGAAGTTCGGCCCATGCTGGAATCCCTGTCCGACCGCCTGCTGATAACTGGCCTGAAAATCAAGGGGATACAGACCTATGGCTTCATGAATTTTGTGCCAGGCCTTTTTGAGGTACAGATGATCCGGTCCAAAAACGAGGAGCACAATGAGGATACTAGGGAATTTTTTGTCGAGTTCGCCGCCCTGTTTCACGAGTTTTACGAGGAGATCATGCCCTGGCTCAAGGATAACCTGGCGGGCAAGGACGTGAGGTTCATGCGGATCATCCCGGTGGGGAAATCCCTCCAGAATTTAGGCGGCGTTATTCCCGTGACAACGGACAGTTTCCAGGAGACCATAGACAGAAACAATAGTTTTTGCTTGGTGGACCCTTGCGCATGCCGCCAGGAGATGCACTTGTTGGGTGAGGGGTGCGACAAGCCGAGGGATGTCTGCTCGGCCATGGGCTGGCTGGCTGATTACTGCATTGAAAAAGGCTTGGCGCGTAGGGTGTCCAAGGAAGAATACATCGACGCCAAAACCCGGGCGGCCGAAGCCGGGCTGGTGAACATGACCGACAACCTGGCCAACCCCATGCAGGTATGTTCCTGCTGTGCTTGTTGTTGCGGTGCCCTGAGGATGCTCAGAGACTACAGCATCCCTACCATTGTCGCTGGCAGCCGCTTTGAATCGGCCGTTGACAGCCTCCAATGCAATGCCTGCGGAAAATGTTCCCAGGTGTGCCCCATGAAGGCCATCGAGTGGAAAAAGAAGCAGCCGCCCGTTAGAATAAATTATGCGCGCTGCATTGGCTGCGGCCTGTGCGTCGCGGCCTGCGACAAACAAAAGGCCATGTCCCTGCGCGAGAGGCAGGATTATACCCCACCATCCAAGACGGTGTTCGACTATTACGCGGACCGGTATCTTGAGGTGAAGGGGAACAACGTGTCCTTTGGCCCGCAGCTGAAGCTCGGAATTGGCCGCATGATCAGCAGGGTTTCCCCGTTTTCCCTCAGCGGGCCTGGCTACAAATCGCCCAAATAGATTGTGGCATCCTCCGACGGCTGGCGGAATGGATTCATCGAAATCAATCCAAAGACGCAAAGAGACCTAAATCCATGAGTTCCATGAACAACCATGTTCAATATGCCCACGCGGTTGACTCTCCGGTGGCCGTGGTGGAGGCCGGGGACAAGTTTTCAGCTCTGGACGAGGCTTTGGAAAAATCAGAGTTTTTCGGGTTTCTTGAAAGAAAGCGGCAACTGGCGGGCAAAGACAAAACCACGCTTCGAGTCGCTGTCAAGCCCAACCTGATGATGTTTGTTTCCATAAAGGAGATGGATGTTGTCACGGACCCCGAATTGGTGGAGCACCTTCTTTATCGCCTGCATGGCGAGGGCTATACCAATGCCTTTCCGGTGGAGTCCCAGAACGTTTATTCCAACTGGTATGAAAACCGGCTTGTCAACCAGGTGGCCCGTGCGGCGGGTTATACCTCTGAGTTCCTGGACCTGACCCAGGCCGCGCCCCTGGTGTACGACAGCCCGTTCATGGGCCGGCACATGATCAGCTCGGCGCTCTATGAGATAGATGTGCTGGTGAGTTTCGCCAAAAGCAAAACGCACATTGCCTCCCTGGTGACTTTGGGCATCAAGAACTGTTTCGGGCTTACCTGGGAGCAGGACAAGTACGCCAAATACCATGGCCGGTGGGGGGCGTCCATCAACCACGCCCTGTTGGCCACCATCACCAACCCGGTCCTCCCCTATGTGAGAAACAACGCCATCTTCACCATCGTTGACGCCTGGAGTAGCCTGGACGGAATCCTGGGCTTCAAAAGCGCGCAGTGGGAGATCCTCAACCCCTGCCGGTTCATGGGGTACGGGTCCTTTTGCGGAACCCCTCTGCCTCTGCCCAGGGTTCTCAAGATGAACCTGGGCTCGCGCCGGGAAACGGCCACCATCCTCGCCGGGGAAGACCTCATGCGGGTGGAGCGCATCGGCATGATCAAAATGGGGGTGTCCGAAAAGGTGCGCAAGGCCAATTTCCCATACTGGCTCATGGCCAAGGCCTTTGGGGAGCCGGACGTGGGAAAAATCCCTGTCCGCGGAGGGGCCGCGAACCAGGGCCGGGAGCTGGCCCCCTATGACCAGCCCGAGCGGCGGTTTTACTCCATCGGGTATTGCGGGAAGATCCGCACCCCCTTATTGGATTTGCTCATTCCCTGGTCCGCCAAATTCCTGGAGAAATTCTACTTCTTCCTGAACATCGGCAGTTCCTTTTCCCCGGTGGACCTGAAGGTGTTTCCCAAAAAGAGCTATTTTCAAACCAGGGGAACGAAAAAATTTGCCGTGGCCCTGCCAAGTCGGCGCATGGGGCTCCTGTTACTGAAATCCTTGAAAAACCTGTGCCGTAACCTGGGCCTGACCCTGCGCCGCTCTACCTATCGCAATATGATTTATGCTTTCCGGAAAAAATGGGGTGGCTAATTCAGAGGTGGTCCCCTTTCGTTGGACAGGTCAGCGGCTTTTTTAAGGTAGATTCCGTTTCGTTTTGCCGCTGTTTTTCTCCATCATGGCACGGATCTGGGCCCCAGGCAAAAGCCGATGGCGGCTGGCGGCCGAGAATGGGCCCACCACGGCTCGTCGTAGGCTACCCACCGCCCGATCCCCTGCCTCGCTTCGGAGCCCGTCTCGAACGCGTACAAATACACGCTCTCGTACTTCAAGGATCGCCACAGACGCCCGATCATCACGTTGTCCATCCACCGTCCCTTGCCGTCCATGGAGATCCGCACCCCGGCATCCTTGAGCGCGCCCGTAAAATCCTGGCTCGTGAACTGGCTGCCCTGGTCCGTGTTGAAAATCTCCGGCGGGCCGTGACGATCCAGCGCTTCCTCCAGGGCCGCCACGCAAAAATCCGCGTCCAGCGTGTTTTCCAGCCGCCACGAAAGCGCCTTGCGGCTGTGCCAGTCCATGACAGCCGCCAGGTACAGAAAGCCCCGCCGCATGGGGATGTAGGTGATGTCCGCGCACCAGACCTGGTCCGGCCTTTGGATGGGCAGCCCCCGCAGCAAGTACGGAAAAATCTTGTGCCCCGGGTTCGGCGCGCTGGTCCGGGGCTGCTGGTAAACCGCCGCGATCCCCATTTTGCGCATCAGCCGGGCCATGCGCTTCCTGCTCACCTCGTAACTCTCGCGGCGCAAATGCCGGGCCATCTGGCGAGATCCGTACCAGGGCGTCTCCAAAAACTGTTCGTCAACCACACGCATCAGCTTCAAATTCAATTGGTTATCGCCAATGCCCGGTAGTAGCGGCTGGAGCGGCTGATGCTCAAAAGCGCGCACTGCCGGACGATGCTGAGCCTTGCATGGCCTGGCTCGACCATGTCTTTCCTCCGGGCGTGGCTCACCGGCCGAAGGCTTTGGACAAAAAATCCGTAAGCGTTCAGGGGGTCTCTACGCCAGTTCGGCTATCCAGGTCACATCGGTGGGTTGACCATTGAGGTGATCGGAGATGGCTTGGACGAGGCGGGGGTAGGTGGGGAGGTCGTGCATGCGGCAGGTTTGCTTTACGGA
>JAHJUF010000272.1 GCA_018829095.1 Pseudomonadota bacterium
CGTCCACCATGAAAACCAGGACGTCCACGTCCGCGGCGGCCTTCAGGGCCACATCCACCATGATGCGGTTCAGCCCGCCCCGGGCCCTGTGGATGCCCGGGGTGTCCAGGACCACGATCTGGGCTCCGGGGCGGTGCACCACGCCCAGGATGCGGTTTCGCGTGGTCTGGGGCTTGGGGGACACGATGGAAACCTTGTCCCCCAGCATGAAGTTCAAAAGCGTGGATTTGCCCACGTTGGGCGCACCGATCAGGGCCACGAACCCGGAACGGAATCCCTTTTGCGCGGATTGGCCTTCCTTCTCCGGAGAGGTCATGACAGGTCCTCGGCTTTCTTTGGGATCTCGTCCTCGATACCGGCGGCTTGGGCCAGGGCGCGCCACATGAGGTCGCGGCCCAGTCCGGTTTTCGAGGAGAAAAGGATCACCTCATCCGCGCCCTCGCCCAGGGCGGCGGCCACTTTGTCCAGGACCCGGCGGCGTTCGTTGCCCGAGAGCTTGTCCGCCTTGGTGACGGCCAGGATGCGCCGGCGGCCCTGGGCCGCGATCCATGCCAGGAATTCCGCCTCCAGGCTGTCCGGCTCCCGGCGGGCGTCCACGATAAGGACAACGGCGGCCAGGGTCTCCCGGCGAGAGAGGTAGGTCTCCATCATCGCGCCCCAGGATCCCCGCTCGGTCTTGGACACCTTGGCGTAACCGTAGCCCGGCAGATCCACGAACCGGATGACGCCATTTACGGAAAAAAAGTTCAAACGGCGGGTGCGCCCTGGGGAGGACGAGGTGCGGACAAGCTTCTTCCGGTTCACCAGGGTGTTGATGAGGCTCGATTTTCCCACGTTGGACCGGCCGGCGAAAGCCACCTCCGGCAAGTCCGCCGGGGGGTACTCCGAGGGCTTGCCACCGCTGGTGACGAATTCGGCGGACCGGATGATCATGCTGGCTCCATGGCAACAAGTAAAAAGAAAAACGCAGACTGCGCAGATTAGAAAAAAAGATGGGCAACGATAAATTTAAAAAAAGAAATTGGCTAAAAAGCTGGATTCCCGCTTTCGCGGGAATGACGAGCGATGGTCGATTTTCCTGCTTGCGGCACCGGCATCAACTCTTATCCAACTTTATTACCCTTTCTTTTTTGAAAGATTTATCTGTGCAAATCTTTTTTTCTAATCTGCGCAATCTGCGTTTCCGCTTTTTTCACCCAATCCTGCATGCCTATCCCTTGTGAAAATACCGTTCCAGGCGGTCCATGCCTTCGGCGATATTTTCCAGGCTGTTGGCGTAGGAGAACCGGAGGAATCCCTCGCCGTTCTCCCCGAAGTCGATGCCCGGGGTCACTCCCACGTGGGCGTTCTCCAGGATGTCAAAGGCCAGCTTGTAGGAGTCGGAGGCGAACTTTTTCGCATTGGCAAAAACGTAGAACGCGCCCGTGGGCTCGGTGGCGATGCCCAGGCCGATTTCCTTGAGCCTCTTGATCATGAACCGGCGGCGCTCGTCGTAGACTCCGCGCATCCGGGCCACGTCCGGGGCCGCCTTCTCCAAGGCCGCGATACCCGCCTCCTGGGCCATGGCGTTGGCCGAGATGAAGAAGTTCTGGTGCACGCACTGGATGCCCCGCATGTAGGACTCCGGGGCCACCAGGTAGCCCAGCCTCCAGCCGGTCATGGCGTAGGCCTTGGAAAAGCCGTTCAGCACAAAGGCGTTGTCCGTGTACTCCAGGATGGAGTGTTCCTTCCCCTCGTAAACCAGGCCATGGTAAATCTCATCAGACACCACCACAGGCCCCAGGGCCGCGATGTCTTTCATGCGCTCCGGGGAAAGGAGCGTGCCCGTTGGGTTGGCCGGGGAGTTGATGAAGATGGCCCTGGTCTTTTTCGTGATCTTTTCGGCAATGGCCTCCGGGCGGAGCTGGAAGGCGTCGTCCTCGGAAACCCGGACCTTCACGGGTACGCCGCCGGCAAAGCGGATGAAGTTGGGGTAGCAGGCGTAGTGGGGGTCGGAGATGATGACCTCGTCCCCGGGCTCCAGAAGCGCCGCAAAGGTCATGAAGATGGCCGGGGATGTGCCGGAGGTCACCACCACCTGGCCCGGCGAAAAGCTCACGCCATAGGTTTTTGCGTAGTGGTCGCAGATGGCCTGGCGAAGGTCGTGCTTGCCCAGGGAGTGGGTGTAGTGGGTGTCGCCGTTGGTAAGCGCCGCGATACCGGCCCGTGTGATGACCTCGGGGGTGTCGAAGTCCGGCTCCCCCACCTCCAGGTGGATGACGTGGACGCCCGAACGCTCCATCTCCTGGGCGCGCTCCAGCACGTCCATGACGATGAAGGGCTTGACCTCCCGAACCCTCTTGCTGCCGCAATCCATGGGAAAAAACCTCGCCCGGCCCTTGTCGGGCCGCCCGAAAACGCTATCTATATTGATGACGCAACAAGCTGGAAACCCGGGGC
>JAHJUF010000273.1 GCA_018829095.1 Pseudomonadota bacterium
GACTCGCCGTTGATCATGATCTGCCACTTGCCGGTGCGGACAGGCTTGGCGCCGGATTTCAGGGTCCCAACTTTCTGGCCCTTCTTGCCGTCCAGGTTCTTGCCCGCATCATCCTTCTTCCAGATAGGCAGGCCCCACTCCTCGAACAGGTGCACCGAGTCATCCACGTGGGTGCCCAGGTCGAAGATGAGGTCCTCGCGCACGAGACCCATGAGGTCGTTGCGCACCATGCGGACGTAGTCGTCCGGGCTGTTCTCGCCGATGTAGGTGTTGATGGCGGAAAGGCCCTGAGCCACGGCGCCGGAGCGCTCCATGGCGGCCTTGTCCACCAAAAGGATTTTTTTGTCAGCGGCCCACTTCTTGATCTCAAAGGCCGTGCCGCAGGCCGCCATTCCGCCGCCCACGATCAAAATGTCGACTTCGCGCTCCTCGACCTCAGGATTCACGTCCGCCTTGAGTTCCCCTTCGGGTTTGTTCGGCAATGCCATATCGAAATCCTCCCTGCTTGGTCTTGGTTCAGATTGTTGCGATCTCCAGCCGCGGGATCCCTATGCAAGGGCCAGAGGCTTGGGAAGAACACGGCCGTCCGCTTCCTCAGTGGAAAGAAGGGGGCTGTCCAGGTCCTTGCCCTTAAGATCCTTGTAGGCGTTTGCCTCACCTTCGGGGGTGGTCCGGATGGGGAACTTGAACCGCTTCACCAGCCCGTTGCGGAACTTGCAGGTCCACATGACGTCTTCGGTTCCCATCATGGGCATGATGGAGGAGCCCAGGGGCACGAAATCGCTGTAACCGCGGACTTCGATGGCCTGGGTGGGGCAGATCTTGACGCAGGAGAAACACTCCCAGCACTGATCCGGCTCCTGATTGTAGGCCTTCATGGCGTTGGGATCCAGCACCATGAGGTCATTGGGGCAGATGTACATGCAAGCGGTTTTCTCTCCGCCCTTGCATCCGTCGCATTTCTCCTGAATGACAAAGCTTGGCATTGACGCTACCTCCTCGATTTCTTGGTCATCCGACTAGTGGAATCACCAATCAAGTAACAGGCGGTGCGATCCTTCGCCCGCCCCCTATGAGCCTCTTAGAAAGGCACCTCCCTTCATAGCTTCGATCGAATCGTCAAAGAAGCTGGTTTGCATGAAGACGCGCACCTTGCCGGTGCGATAGCAGTTTGCGCAGCGCGGGTCAATGGCCCCGGCCAAAAACCCCGCCAGGGGCTTTCCCCGTCATGGGCCGGCCCGCTTTCGCGGCCAGGATTCACGGTTAAATCAGAGGGATACTCGGATTTATAGTCCCTCCGAGAAATCGCAAACATCGTCTAGCATCCGGCCATTCAAATGTCAAGCGTTTTCGGCTGACCTTGTGAAACATTTCATTAGCCCGGGCATGCCCTCCGGACGCGTCCGGGCCATGCGGGAAATGGGCCTCCGGGCCCCGGCGGGAAACCGGTCCGGGGCCGAAACGATTTCCTTTGCCAGCCCCTACCACACCTTCCTGCCCCACCGCCCATGGGAATCCCTGGTTGGTTGACATGGCCCGGGGACTGAGGGACAAAGGGACGGCTCCCAACAGGCTCCCAAACGTCCGGCAGCCGCCTGGAAACCTTCGAACCCAGAACGGAAAAATCCATGCCCGAACCGGAAGCCGAACTCGTGGAACTCGCGCAGGACCAGGCATTTGCCTTTGCCTGCGGCCCCGGGGTCCCCTGCTTCAACGCCTGCTGCCGCGACCTGAACCAGTTCCTCACGCCCTACGACATCCTGCGCCTAAAAAACGCCCTGGGCCTTTCCTCGGAGCGGTTCCTGGAAGATTATACCCGGGCCCACACCGGCCCCTCCACAGGCCTGCCCGTGCGGACCCTGGTCTCCCGGGGGCCGGAACGGGAGTGCGTGTTCCTCACGCCCGAAGGGTGCCGGGTCTACGGGGACCGCCCCTCCTCCTGCCGGACCTATCCCCTGGTGCGCATGGCCTCCCGGAACCGGGCCACGGGGGAAACCTCCGAGCGCTGGTTCCTGCTCCAGGAGGCCCACTGCCGGGGATTCGGCGGGGAGGCGCTCCACACCCCGGCCCAATGGGCGGCCGACCAGGGTCTCGCCACCTACAACCGCAGGAACGACCGGTTCATGGAGGTCATCGCCGCCAAAAACCAGGAGGCCCCGGGGCCCCTGTCCGGGGAAAAGGAACAGGACTTTGTCCTGGCCTGCTACGATCTCGACCGGTTCGCGGACCTCCTGGCCCGGGGCGGGCTTCACCGCGCGGAAACCCTTGCATCCGATCTCCCCGCCCCCGGGGATGAGGAAGGGATGCTGGACCTGGCCTTGCGGTGGATCATCCAAAGGATCGCCTCGCCTTTTTGAAGGAGAACACGCCATGGATCTTCAAGGAAAAGCGGCCCTGGTCCTGGGGGGCATCCGGGGGATCGGCAAGGCCGTGGCCCTGGCCCTGGCCCAACGGGGCATGATGGTGGCCGTGACCTGGTTTGACTGGGAAAGCGCCCTGCCCGCCCTGGAGGCGGACCTTGCCGCCACGGGCGCCCGGCACCTCGTCATCCGGGCCAATCTCCTGGACACGGACGCCATCCCCGGCCTTGTGGACCGGGCGGCCTCCGAGTTCGGCCGCCTGGACGTGCTGGTGAACAACATTGAGCGGGGCGGCTGGCCCGTGGTGCACGGCCCCTACACCGGGGACCAGTGGGACCTGGAAATGGCCACCACCCTCCGGGCCAAACGATGGGCCTTTGAGACAGCCCTGCCCCACCTGTGCCAAAGTGGAAACGGCGCGGTGGTGAATATCTCGTCCATAGCCGGGCAGGTGGGCCGGGCCGGGCCTGCGGCCCCGGTGTTCGCGGATGGCTACGCAGCAGCCAACCGGGGAGTTTCATCCCTCACCGAAACCTGGGCACGCATGGCCGCGCCCCGGGTGCGGGTGAACGAACTCATGCTGGGGTTCTTCGAGACCCGCCACGGGCCGGGCACCCGGGGCTGGGACCTGCTGTCGGACGCCCAGCGCCGGGCCATCCTGGATCACACCCTCCTGAACCGCACGGGTACCCTGGAGGACGCGGCCCGGGCCGCGCTCTTCCTCATCGCGGACGCTCCCTTCATGACCGGCGCGGTCCTTCGGCTGGACGGGGGGTACGTCCTGGGGGGCGACGCGGCCCAGCCGGTGCCGCAGGGCGTGACCAATCCGGGGGAAAGCGTGTTCGGGGAGTAAGGAGTCCGCCACCCTACCTTGGGCGGACCCGGCGGGAGGGGATTCCCCACAGGAACAGGCGCACCCAGTCCATGCCCAGGCCCAAAAGCTCCAGGTCGTCGGTGCGGATTTTTTTCACAACGTCCCGGGGCACGTCGTGCCTTTTCAAAAAGGAGCTTTCCCGGACAAAACGGCGGAACTCGTCCAGGTTGTAGGTGGCCATGAAGGCCATGCGGGCCCGGGGACCGGAGGGGCCTTCCCCACCCCAGGGATCAACGGAAAAATGGGCCATGAGCCGGCCCCATTGGGCGGTCATGCGGTGATGGACCAGGGCGTTCTGGTCCTTTTCCCAGGTTTCCACGGTGAAAGTCCGCTCCTGATCCTTGCCCTGGCAAAAGTCCGGGGGCCGGAAAAAGGCCACCTGGCCGGCCTCGCCCTCCGGGCCGGTGATAAGCCCCAGTTCCACGGGAAAGGTGCGGCAGGCGTCGGGGCGGTCCGCATAGACCCGGCAAAGGCCCCGGCCCAGGAACGGACACGTCTTTTCCTCGTTTTCCTCCATGCCCAGGAGCAGGTCCGGGAAATGGCTGCCGGGCCGGAGCACCGCGTGGGTGTGGCGGTCCACGAACTGGCCCGAGGTCATGCCCAGGTTTTTCCTCAGGCGCAGCACATCGTAGGGATACAGGAACAGGTTCAGGTTGCGGCAGCACTGGCCGAAACATTCCAGGTCCGGCCGGCACTCGAAACAAAAGGATTCATCCGGTCCCAGACGGCGGCCCGGCAGTTCGTCCATGCGTTCCGGGTCCAGGATTTTCATGAGGCCTCCTCCAGGCCCTTGCCCCGGGAAAAGTCCGGGGGATCGGCCAGGATGCCCGCCACGGTGAGGCGGATACGCCCGGAGAACCCCGCCTCCGCCCGGATCTCCCGTTCCAGGGCGGCCAGGTCTTGGTACAGGGGGGTCCGGTCCAGGGGGGCCGGGCGGTGTTCGAATTCAGCCACCCGCTGTTCGTACAGGCTGCACCCAGGACCGGTGCGGCAGGAGCCGTCGGGCAGGGTCATGGCGTGGGCCATGCCGTGGAGCCTGCACACCATGGGCCGGTGGGCGTACACCAGGCAGCGTCCCTGGACCAGGGCCGGGCACGGCTCCCTAAACGGCCCGGACCCGGACCCCCGGGCCGCCTCAGCCTCCCGAACCCGGGAGGCTCGCGCCAGGAGTTGCTCCCGGACATCGGCCGGAAGATCCCGGATGCCGGCCCACAGGACCAGGCACTCGGCCAGGGTATGGTGGAAGAAAAGGGTGGCGCAGCAGGTGTCCTCGCAGCCCGTGCACAGGAAGTCGTGTTCAACGGCAGCCAGGGCGCAGGCCTCGTCCATGCGGGCATAAAGCGAGTGAATGCGGGGAAGGAAGCGTTCCATGGGCGGCCCTATACCAGGGGGGCCGGAAGGAAGATCTTCTCGTATCGGGACATGGCGTAGCGGTCCGTCATGCTGGCGATGAGATCGCATACGCTCCGCTCATCGGGCACGCCCGTGCAGGGGTCCTGGGAAAGCTCCATCTCGGCCATGGCCCGCCGGTAGTCCCCCGTGTTGTCCAGGTAGTGCTGGAAAAGCTCCGAAAGGATCTTCTTGGCCTTGATGAACTCGTTGTGCACATGGGGGGAGCGGTACACGTTGTCGTAGAGGAACTGCCTGAGGACCAGCATGGCCTCGTGGACCCGGTCGGAAATGGACAGGGTCATGCCCCCGGAATCCTCCCGGGAATGGGAAACCACGTCCCGGATCATGCTGGTGACCCGCTCGGGGTGGCGCGTGCCCAGGACCTGGGAGCAGATGCCCGGGACCTGGGCCCGGGTGATGACCTTGCTGCGGATGGCGTCATCGAGGTCGTGGTTCAGGTAGGCGATGATGTCCGAGATCCTCACCACCCGGCCCTCCAGGGTGGAGGCCACCTCGCCCTGGGAATCGGGCATGATGTCGCCAAAGCCCTTGGAGTGCTTCAGGATGCCGTCCCGCACCTCCTCGGTAAGGTTCAGGCCCCGGCCCCGGTTTTCCAGGACATCCACCACCCGAAGGCTCTGGTCGTGGTGGGTGAAGGACTCGTCGAAGATTTCCTTCAACACCATCTCCCCGCCGTGGCCGAAAGGGGTGTGGCCCAGGTCGTGGGCCAGGGCGATGGCCTCGGTGAGATCCTCGTTCAGGCGCATGGCCCGGGCGATGTTCCGGGCGATCTGGGCCACCTCCAGGGTGTGGGTGAGGCGGGTGCGGTAATGGTCCCCCAGAGGATTTAAGAACACCTGGGTCTTGTGCTTCAGCCGCCGGAAGGCGTTGCAGTACACGATGCGGTCCCGGTCCCGCTGGAAACAGGTCCGCAGGGGACAGGGCTCCTCGGGCCGGACCCGTCCCCCGGACCGGGAGGCCGGGCTGGCCCAGGGGGACAGGAACCCGTTTTCCCGCTCCTCGAATTCCTCTCTCAGGGACCGCGCCTTCATGATGCCACCTCTCCCGAAAGTTCGTCCCGCCGGACGCCCGGACCTTACGCATAAAGGAGTCCCTTTGTAAAGGGGACCCGGGGAACGCTTGCGCCCGGGCGCAAACCGCCCCATACTGGGGATTGAATCCTTCGACATTCCCCTTGGAGAAGCCACATGAAAGGCCACCACCTGATCCTGGGCAAAACCACGGACTGGCTCACGGGAGAAGTCCTGGACGACACCCTGGACGAACGCCTGCGCCAGAAGATCGCCCGCTTTCTGGTGGAGGAAAAGGGCCACGCCAAAGAAGACATCCGGCCCCGGCTGCCCCTGAAGGCCCGGGCCGGGGAACGGGAGGCCGTGGTGACCGTGGACTTCACGGTGACCGCCGGGGGCAGGACCGCCATGATCGTGCGCTTCGGGCCCGGGTCCATTGTGACCCGCCACAGGCCCGGGCTGGCGGCCTCCCGCCTGGTGGCTCCTTACCAGGTGCCCGTGGTGGTGGTCACCAACGGCGAGGATGCCGACATCCTGGACGGGGCCACGGGCAAGGTCCTGGGCCATGGACTCCCTGCCATCCCCGGCCAGGAGGAACTGGCCCGCCTGGCGGCGGCCTATGACTTCCCCCCTGTTCCCCCGGAGAGAAGGGAGAAGGAGGGCCGCATCCTTCACGCCTTCGAGGCCGTGGGAGCCTGCAACTGCGAGGACTGAGGGAACGCCCATGTACAAGGACAAAAAGGTCATCGTGGTGATGCCCGCGTACAACGCCCAGGAGACCCTGGAGCGCACCCACGCGGAGGTCCTGGCCCAGGAGGTGGTGGACCTGGTGGTGGTGGTGGACGACGCCAGCCGCGACCGGACCGTGGAGATCGCCCGGACCCTGCCCAGGACCGTGGTGCTCACCCACCCGGAGAACCGGGGCTACGGGGCCAACCAGAAGACCTGCTACCGGGCGGCCCTGGACCAGGGCGCGGACATCGTGATCATGGTCCACCCGGATTACCAGTACACCCCGCTGCTCATCAACGCCATGGCCGCCCTGGTGGGCTCGGGCCTGTATCCCTGCGTGCTGGGTTCGCGCATCCTGGGGGGGCATGCCCTGGCCGGGGGCATGCCCCGGTGGAAGTATGCAGCCAACCGGGGGCTCACCCTGGTCCAGAACCTCCTCATGGGCGCCAAGCTGTCGGAATACCACACGGGTTACCGGGCTTTCTCCCGGGAGTTGCTCCAATCCCTTCCCCTGGACAACAACGCCGACGACTTCGCCTTCGACGCCCAGGTCCTGGCCCAGGTCCTGTGGATGGGCCATACCATTGCCGAAGTCTCCTGCCCCACCCGCTACTTCCCCGAGGCCTCGGTCATCGGGCTTTCAGCCAGCCTGCGGTACGGCCTGGCCTGCCTGCAATGCGCCGGAGCCTTCTGGCTGGCCCGCCGGGGCCTGGCAAAGCCTCTCCTCTTCCGGGACCTGCCGCGCCCGGACGGAGGCCGCCCCCCCCTTTGAAAAAGGGGGGCAGGGGGGATTTCTTTTTACTTTTAGCTTTTCATTCTTTCTCATCCGGTTTTCGGGAACTTGGCTAAATTTGCCTAAAGTCCGGGCAAGGTCTTAAAGCAGGAGGAGAGGCAGGTTGCCTGTCATCGGGTTTCTCAGGCGGACGCGGCATTCTCACCCTGACTCTGGACAAAGGGCGGATGAGCCAAAAAAGAGAAAGAGCCAAACAAAAAAAGAAATCCCCCTAACCCCCCTTTTTCAAAGGGGGGGGGCCGCACGGGCCGCTTTCAGCAACCGCCCTGTCTTGGAGGCCAGGTCCGCTTCAGCCGGATGAACCGGAAAACTTTCCTGGCCGAGGGGCTCGGACACCCTCCCCCGTCCTCACGGCCCCCCGGCATCCAGCCCTTCAAGGCCCGAAAGGGCCACCGGGTTTCCCGGGTCCAGGTCCAGAGCCTTTTGAAACTCTTCCCGGGCCTCGGGAACACGGCCCAATAAAGCAAAAACCCGGCCCAGGTTCACCAGGACGTCCGGCCGGTCCGGGGACTGTTCCAGCACCTCGCGGTACAGGGCAACTGCCTCCCGGAGGCGTCCCTGGCGGGACAGGACTGTGGCCAGGCCCAGGCGGGCCTCCTGATGGGCCGGTTGGGCCTCCAGCGCCCTGGCGTACCAAGCGGCCGCCTCCCCGGGCCGGCCCTGGAGGTCCAGGACCCGGCCCATGCCGAAAAAAGTCTCGGCCCGGGGGTGGGTCCGGACCAGTCCGGCCAGGATTTCCTCCGCCTCCCCAAGCCGGGCCTCCCCGGCCAGGGCCATGCCCAGGTTCATGCGGGCCGGATAATAGTCCGGCCGCCGGGCCAGGGCCGCCTCGGCCCGGCGGATGGCCTCGTCGAAACGGCCCTGGGACAGGTACACGGTGGACAGGTTCGCCTGGGCGAAATGCTCCGGTTCCCGTTCCAGGGCCATGAGCCACGCTTGTTCCGCCTCCGCCGCCCGGTTCTCATCCCAGTAAAGCGATCCCGACAAAACCCACGCCAGGGCCAGGTCCGGCCGCAGGGCCAGGGCCTTGTCCGCGGCCCGGCGGGCCTCCTCCCTATTCCTTTCCGCCTGGAAGGCTTGGCCCAGGGCCACCCAGGCCCGGTAGTTTTCCGGGGCCTTTTCCACCGTGTCCCGCCAGATGGACGTTGCGCTGGCATAGTCCAGGTTCCGGACCCAGGTGGCCGCGCCCAGGGACACGGCCAGGCAGGCCACCAGGACCGCCCCTCCCAATCCCAGGCCCCGCTTTTCCGAAAAACGCCTCCCAAGGCTCCAGGACCCGGCCACTGCCAGGACCGCCAGGGCGGCCATGGGCAGGATCATGCGCCGGTCCCGGGCCGTAAAAGCCAGGGGGATGAAGCTGGAGGCGGGAGCCAGGGTCAGGAAGAACCAGACCCCCAAAAA
>JAHJUF010000274.1 GCA_018829095.1 Pseudomonadota bacterium
GAGGCGAACGCAGAAGCCGACCCACTGTACGACCAGGCCGTGGCCTACGTGTTGAAGTCGCGCCGCGCGTCGATCTCGTCGGTGCAGCGTCAACTGCGCATCGGCTACAACCGCGCCGCCCGCATCATCGAGATGATGGAGCGCGAAGGCATCATCGGCCCCTCGGACGGCGTCCGCCCCCGGGAGGTCCTGGTGCGGAAATACGACGAGGACTGAAGGCAGGGGATGACCGGAGAGGCCTTGAAAGCAAAAGAATCAAAAGATTACGCAGAGTAACGGACCGCTCGGAAACACGGCCGTCATTCCGCCTGAATGATGGCTTTGGGTTTTTGAGCGACGCCCGGAAGGTCTTTTCCAACAGGTCCGGTGCCCAAAGGAGCGAAAATTATGGGAAGCACCGCGCAAATCATGTGGGGGATGCTGTTCGGGGCCATCGGGGCGGGGTATTTCATCTACGGCCGCAAGCAGAAGAACGGCTTGGCGCTGGCCTCGGGAATAGGCCTGATGGTATACACCTACGCCCTTTCCAGCCCGGTCTGGATCGTCCTGGTGGGCCTGGCCATGATGGCCCTGCCTTTTGTCATCCGCTTATAGCCTGCCCGGTTTCACCTTCCCAATACCCGTATCCCCCAGTCCGTCCAATCCGTTTCCAGAGACAGGTCCAGAGGTGCCCATGCGCAGGATTCGGCGCAGGCGTCCGCCACCAGGGCCTGGACGCGCCGTTCCTGGATGGACGTGGTGCCGCCCATGAGGAGCGCGGGGCCGGATGCCGGAACCCGGTCCGGGGAAAGCATGATGAAGCCGACGTCGTCGTGGAGCACGTCCCCGGCGGTGTTGGCCAAAAACTTGGGGAGCTTGTCCGGCAGGTCGTGGATGGCGAACCGGGAAAGGGCTTCCGCGCAGAGTTTTTGCGCGGGCATCCCGGCCAGGCGCGCCACATCGGAAAGGCCGTCCGTGGCAATGGCGATGACGCAGCCTTCCGGCAGGTCCGCCGCGTTCACCCGGGTCAGCCCCAGGGCCCGGCCCGCGAAGTTCATGTCCGCCGGGGTGGAGTACAGGACCTGGCCCGACGCATCCAGCACGAACACCATGGAATCCCCGCCGTGGAGGATGAAGGCGCGGTTTTTGGCCGGGTCCAGGGCCACGCCGGAGAAGGTGGTTCTCTCGATGTACTCCTGGCCCGCGTAGGCTTGGTTCACCAGATCGAGCCATCCGGCCCGGGTGGAGGGGAGGTCGCTCCCGGCCAATAGCCCGGCCAGGCGGGAAAGGAAGGTCCGGGAGGCGGCCGGGAAGCGGTCCGAGCCATCGGACACGGCGAACACCCGGCGGGAGAAGTCGAGGAGCAGGCAGTCGCCGTTGCCCTGGCGGTTCTCCACCCGCCCGGCGCCGGACACCAGGCAGGCGGCCAGGGCCCCGGGGGCCTTCACGGCCCGCCGGGCGGCGCAAAGGAAAAGGGGCGGATCGGAGTTCGTTTCAGAGCGGGTCAAGGCCGTCCCCTTTGCCATGCCCGGGATTGGGCCCATGAAAAGGCCGGGGCAGGCCTGTGATCATAGCAGATTTCCTGCCCGGGAAAAAGCGCGGGGAAACGGACGGAAGGAACCGTTCAGCCCATCAAGAGGGAATTCCCGCAAAAGCCATGGTTTTCAAAAAACAGAAAGAAACCGCAGATGACGCAGATTTTGAAAAGATTTCACAGATGGCCGGCAGGAATGGCCAAGCGGCTCCGGGAATTTTCCTTGCCCCGTCTCTGCGTAATCCCGCTTTTTGAATCTGCGCAATCTGCGGTTTCCTTTTCCTGCAAATTCTTTTTTCAAGCCGAGTGGGCCAAGACCCCCTCCTTGAAGACCAGGCGGGGGGTCCGGTAGGCCAGGATATCGTCCAGGGGGTTTTTCTCCAAGACCACCAGGTCCGCCAGCTTGCCCGGGGCCAGGCTGCCCACCTTGTCGGAAATGCCCAATATCTTCGCGTTGTTCGCCGTCGCGGCCCGGAGGACCTCGGCCCGGGAGAGGCCGGCCCGGTGGAGCATCTCCAGTTCCAGGTGCAGCTGGCCGAAATAGGAGAAGGGGAGCCCCGCGTCCATGCCCGCCCCCACCGTGACCCCGGCCTGGACGAGCTTGGCCAGGTTCGCCCGGCAGCGCAGGGCCATGTCGAAGAACACCTCGGGCCGCACCAGGTAGATGTTTTTGCCCGGCATGTCCTGGCGGGGGCATTCGCCGAATTTTTTCAGCGCCAGGATATTGTTGCCGTGGAAACCCCGGGGGAGGAGCCCTTTGGGCCAGGGCAGGAGTTCCTCCCGGCGCAGGGCAAGGAGCTCATGGATGAACTCCGTGTCGTATTCCGGGGGGAGCTCGTCGTAGGCCTCCTCCACGAGGCAGGTCATGGCCAGGTGCAGGGTGGGCACCACGAAGGCCTTGAGGTCCCCCACCCGGCGGGCTTGCTCATCCGTCAATTCCCGGTCGGCCACCATGTGCTCCAGGGAGTGGACCGGAAAGCGCGTCACCCGGTTGAATCCCCAGGAGGTCAGGGCGTGGGCCGCCACGGGCAACCCCTTGGCGTCGGCCAGGGAGAAAATGCGGGCCAGGTGCCGGTCTTCGTACACGGCCAGGTCCGGTTTGCCGCAGAACAGGGATTCCCGGTCCATGGTGAGCTTGATGAAATGGGCGTTTTTGGTGTGTTCGGCCAGGGCTTCTTCCAGTCCCTCGTCCCCCTCGTAGTAGGCCCCGACCAGGCCGGTGAAGATAGCCCCCAGGTTGGCCAGGGGGTGGACGGCCGTGGGGGGGATGTCCGGGTGGCCGCCCTTGGGGTTGATGATGGAGTTGCAGTAGATCACCCGGGGGCCGTTGATGTCGCCCCGCTGGATGTCCGAAAGGAACCGGTGGAGCATGCCGGGCATGGCCCCCGTGTCCCGGATGGTGGTGACCCCGCTTTTCACGCAGTTTTCGTACTGGCTCCGCATCTGGCCCAGGTGGGCCAGGCCGTCGGCCCAACCCATCTTGGCGGTGCTGGAAAGGGTGGAGTGGCAGTGGGCGTCCATGAGGCCCGGCACCACGAAGCCCCCGGCCAGGTCCAGGGTTTCCAGCCCCTCCAGGTCCCGGGCCCCCATGGGGAAGATCGCCGCCACCCGACCCCGGTCCAGGACCAGGACTTGGTTCAAAAGCATCTCCCCTTTTTCCACGTCCGCCACATGCCCGTTCACCAGGGCCAGTCCCGGCCCCTCCGCCGACCCGGGCCCCAGGACCTTGCGCCCCCCGCAGCCCGCCAGAACCGGCACGGAAACCGTGGCCGCAGCCGCGGCCATGGCGGAAAGTTTCAGGAACTCCCTCCTGGACAGTCCTTTGCCCTCATGGTGAGCCATGAGTCTTCTCCTGGGATGTCGATTGCTTGTGAGCGGATGGCCGGTATCCGGCGCGGAAGGGTTTCACTCTATACGATGGGCGAAAAAAGGCCAAGGGCGGGGTTTGTAAATGTCGCGACGAAGCCTCCGGCAATAGTTGATGGCCTCGTAAAAAGTCGAAAAGCTACGATCTTCGTCATTCCAGCGAAAGCAGGAATCCACGTCATTCCGGCGCAGGCCGGAATCCAGAGCTATCAATAAGCTATGGCTCCCCGCTTTCGCGGGGATGACGAACATTTTGGCTTTTTCCGAACTCATCAAGGGTTGGGGCAGGATGTTCGATTTGGGGAGGGCCCCCCTTGTCCGGCAAGACCCTCCCCTTGTTCCCTGTCAGCCGGTCGAAAAACCGCCTGCTATTCCTCGATGATCCGGAAATACAAAATGTCCCGGATGGTGCCTTCCATTTTCTCCCGAAAAACCGTCTCCACGCGGGCGCCGATTTTTATGGGGTGTTTTTCGTCCAGTTCCACGAAGTGCTGGAACACGGTGTCCGCGCCGTCGAAGCGCACGAAGCCGTAGCCGTAGGGCACGGGCCTCTGGACACCCGTTTCCGGGTCGATGAACGTGTAGCGCACGATGGTGAAGGTGGAAATGGTGCCCTTGGGGCCCACCTCCACGAACTCCTTCATCTCCTTGAAGCAACCGCCGCAGACCTTGCGGGGCGGCACGTACACCTTGCCGCAGTCCGGGCATTTGCTCCCCACGAGGCGCCGGTTTTCCTTGAGTTCCTGGAAGAACTTGGAGCCGTAGAGCCCCACCGCGTAGTGGAAGGGCTGCACCGCCTTGCCCGACGATATGACCAAGTGATCTTCTCTTGCCATTATCCCCTCCCTATTCCGGTTTCTTCTTGCCGTGCAGAAGGATGTCCGTCCAGAAGCAGCCGCCGAAACCCGTGGAAACCCCCAGGTTCACGTCCGGCACCTGGCGATCCCCGGCCTTGCCCATGACCTGGAGGGCCACCTCGGCGCAGCGGATGAGCCCCGTGGCGCCGATGGGGTTGCAGGCGATGACCCCGCCCGAGGGGTTGATGGGAAGCTCGCCCCCCATGTCCGTGGCACCGCTCCAGATGTACTCGCTGCCCTTGCCCCGGGGGATGATGCCCATGGCCTCGATCCAGATGATGCCCGCGAACGAGTAGGGCTGGTACAGCTCGATGACGTCCAGCTCCTTCCGGGGCTCCCTGATGCCGGTCTTGGCAAAGAGCTCGGTTGCCGCGTTCTTCATGGAGTCGATCTCACCCAGGTTCACGTCCCCCACGTAGGTGTACACGTGACGGTTGGCCGTGCCCCAGATCCAGTCCGGCACGGGGCAGATCTTTTCCGCCACGTCCTCGGAGGCCATGATGACCGCACAGGCCCCGTCGGTCCGGGGGCAGACGTCCAGGAGGTGGATGGGGTCGGACAGCATGGGCGACTCCAGGACCTCCTCGATGGTGACTTCCTTGCGCAGCTGGGCGTAGGGGTTGTTCACCGCGTGCTTCCGGTCCCGAACCGACACCCGGGCCGCGTCCCGGTCCGTGATGCCGAACTCGGCCATGTACGCCTGGCCCTCGGCCGCCAGCCCCGCGATGGCCCCGGCGAACACCAGCCGGTCCCAGATGGGGTCGAATGCCGTTGTGATGGCTCCCGTGGTGTCGGACTCGGAGTTCTTTTCCCAGCCGATGATGAGGACCTTTTCAAAGAGCCCCGAGGCCACCATGTGGTACCCGCCGATGGCGAGCGTGCTCCCCGTGGTGCCGCCCGTGGTGAGCTTGATGATGGGCCGCATGGTGCCGCCCGAGCCGTCCACGCTCCAGCAGTCCACGTAGTTGATGCCCTCGAAATGATCCATGTTGCCGATGACGATGGCGTCGATGTCTTTTATGGTGAGTTCCGCGTCAGCCAGGGCCCGCGTCACCGCCTCGTGGATGAGTTCCTGGCCGTTCACGTCGGGCCGGTGGCTCTTGTGGTGCGTCTGCCCCGTGCCCACGATGGCTACCCGTTTCTTTCCCATGAGCCGCCTCCCTATTCGTTGCCGAGCACCCACACGCAGTGGCTTTGGCCGCACAGGCCGTTCAGTCCCTGGACCACGGCGGTTTTCGCCCCGTCCTTCTGGTTCGCCCCAGCCTCGCCCCGGAGCTGGCGCACGGCCTCGGCCATGCGGTACAGCCCGGCCGCGATGACCGGATGCCCGGACAGAAGCCCGCCGGAAGCGTTCACCGGGAGTGTCCCGGAAATATCGAAGTCGCCGTTCTTCAAGCGGTCCTTTGCCTTGCCGTATTCCGCCAGGCCCAGGCCTTCTGCCCACATGAGCTCCTGGTAGGTGAAGGCGTCGTAGACCTCGGCCAGGTCGATCTGGCGCGTCGGCTCCGTTATACCCGCCATGGCGTAGGCCTTTTTCGCGGCGGCCACGAGGCTTTTGGGCTTGGCCAGGTCCCGGTCGCCCAAAAAGTAGGCGTCCGAGCAGAAGGCCGCGCCCTTGACCCATATGGGCTTTTTGCAGAACTTTTTCGCGGTTTCCTCGTCCGCCAGGATGAGGGCGCAGCAGCCGTCGGAAACCGGTGAGCAGTCCAGTTTGTGCAGGGGGTCGGCGATCATCTCGCTGGCCAGCACGTCCTCCACGGTGAGGTCCATGGGGAGCTGGGCATAGGGGTTGTTTTTGGCGTTGCCGTGGTTTTTCACGGAAACCCGGGCCAGATCCTCGGAGGTGGTGCCGGTCTTGTCCATGTAAGCCCTCGCCTGCATGGCGGACGCGGTGATCATGTCCACCCCCAGGGAGCGCTCGTAGATGGGGTCAAAGGCCGCGTTGGTGATGAGCGAGCTTATGGACTCGGAGCCCTTGGTGTGTCCGGTCACCAGGGTGGACGGGTACGAGCCCGAGAGGATGCGGGCCATGGCGTAGAACGCGCCATAGGTGCCGTCACCCTCCACGCAGGAGCAGTTCTTTTCCCGCGCCCCCGAGGAGTCCCCCACGGCCATGCAGGAGATGGTCCGGCCGTCCCAGAAGTCGTTGCTCGTGGTGATGAGGTTGCTCACGTCCTTGATGTCCATGCCCGCGTCGGCCAGCGCCGCGTTCACCGCCTCCCAGGCCATGTCAGCAAAATTCTCGCTGACCTTGTTGGCCTCGATCTTGGTCATTCCCATGCCGATGATGGCAATTTTTTCCATTCCGGCCTCCTATCCCTGTTCGGGGACAAAACATTCGATGTCCCGGATGTGGCCCTTGCGCTCGGCCGCGAATCGGGGTTTCACCCGCATGCCGATGGAAACCTTTTCCGGGTCCACATCCCCTATTCTGTGGAGCATGGCCGTGTCCGCGCCGTCCGGCTTCACCAGGGCGAAAACCACGGGCACGGGGTCCGGAATGGCCGCCAGGGGCCTCCGGGCCACCGTGAAGGTCACCACCGTGGCCCCGGGGCCCACCTGCACCCATTCGGCGTTTTCCTCAAAGCAGCCGGGACAGTTCTTGCGGGGGGGGACATAGGTGCGGGAGCATTTCCCGCAGCGGGTGGCCCAAAGCTCGCCCCGGTCCCGGATGCCCTCCAGGAAACGGGTGGCCGTGTCCCCGGCCCACCAGGTGTACGGCACCCCGATCTTGCTCTCGTACACCTGGGGTGTCACCTTGCTGAGATCCTGGTCAATCATGGCGCTCGTCCTTTCTCCAAGAATCGCCTGGCCAAGGAAAAACGAAGAAGCCCCCGCCCGCGTTTGTGCGGGGACCGGTCGTGTGCTAATTCTTATAGAATGGGGCCGCGCCCGGCAGGCCCGGACGCCAGCATTGCATAAAACCATTTCCACCCCCCAGGGTCAAGGATCATTTGAACCCGATTCAATCATGGAATCGGATTCAAGTTTTGAACGCCTTACAAGCCAGGGAGCTGCCATGGAATTCACCCAGATTCTGTTCGAGAAAAAGGGGCCGGTCCGCATCCTCACCTTGAACCGGCCGGACATAAGGAACGTCATCACGGGCCCGGAGATCATCGAGGAGATTGTCGCCGCCGTGCACCAGGTCCAGAACGACCCCGGAGCCCGGGCGCTCGTGATCACCGGCGCGGGGAGCGCATTTTCCGCCGGAGGCGACGTGAAGGAGATGGCCCGGGGCGAGGGCATGTTCGCGGGAACGCCGGAGAAAATCGCGGACAACTACCGGGCGGGCATCCAGCGCATCCCCCGGGCCCTGCACGCCCTGGACGTTCCTGCCATCGCGGCGGTGAACGGCCCGGCCATCGGCGCAGGCTGCGACCTGGCCTGCATGTGCGACGTGCGCATGGCCAGCGAGACCGCCAAATTCGGGGAGACCTTCGCGGCCCTGGGCCTGGTGCCGGGGGACGGCGGGGCCTATTTTCTGCCCCGGGCCGTGGGCGCCTCCCGGGCTGCGGAACTCTCCTTCACCGCCCGGGTGTTCGACGCCTTCGAGGCCCTGGAGATGGGCCTGGTGTCCCGGGTCACGCCCCCGGCGGACCTCATGCGCCGGGCCCTGGAGCTGGCGGAGGCCATCGCCGCCCGCCCCGGCCCCACCCTGCGCATGACCAAGAGGCTCCTCCGCATGGCCCGCACGGCCAGCCTCACGGAAGTCCTGGACGCCAGCGCCGCCTTTCAGGGCCAGTGCCACCACCTGCCCGAACACAAGGATGCGGTGGAGGCGTTTTTGAACCGGAAGAAGTGAGGAGAAACGTGGGGAAACCCTTCCCAAAAAACTTTGCGTTTCCAGTGGTTGTGGCTTTGTAATCATCCGGCATCTTCGCCGTCCCCGGGAAAACGGTGACCCATGGCTTAGGGCCATACCCGGATTCCAGCCAGGGCTGGGATGACGACTTGTTGCAGGGCCATCAAAGAAGCAGGCTGCCCAAAAACGCGATATGCAAGGCGCGCGAGCCGGGAAAGGGCGAGGCGTACTTATTGTACGTTGAGTCCTTTCCCGGTGAAGCGCAACGCCGCAGATCGCGTTTTTGGGCAGCCTGCTACACGATGTCCGTGTCCCCCAGGGAGAGGAACCATTGGGAGATGTCGGCCGGGGGGGAGGCTTCCGGGCCGGCGGGGCGGCGCAAGGCCAGGTTCCACTTTTTGGGGGAGACCCGGTCCGGCACGGCCAGAAACCCCAGTTTCCGGGTGAGCCCGGCCCAGGCCGGGGGAAACAGGGCCACCAGGGAGGGGCTTCCTGCCGTGGCGGCGGTCCGGCGGATTTTCTGGACCACGGCCCGGGCCAGGTCCCCCAGGGGCGGCAGGGGCCACAGGTCGGCCAGGACCATGGCCTCGGCCCCGAACAGGGGCATGGGCCGGATCACGAACCACCCGGCCAGGCGGCCCCGGGTGTCCCGGACGGCGTAGGGCCGGTACCCGAAGTCGGCCAGGCCCAGGTAACGCCAGTTGAGATAGGCTGCGTCCCGGACCTGGACCACACCTTCGGCCGGGGCCCATTGCTCCCACAGGGCGTCGAACTCCTCCCCGAACCGGTCCACAGGCTCGATGACCGCATCCCCGGCGGGTCCGGCCAGGGCGTCCGTGTCCCCGGCCCCCCGGGCGTGGCGCAGGATGGGGGAAAGGAGCAGCGCCGGGTGGGGCAGGGTGAGGCGGGTGGGCGCGGACCCGGCCCGCTCCCAGCCCAGGCGGTTCACGAAGCCGGGCATGGACTTCTCGTTGGGAAATCCCCACACCACGCGAACGCCGTGTTGGGCCTCCATGCGGGCATAGCATTCCCGGGCGAGCGCCGCGAACAGGCCCTGTTTCCGGTAGTTCGGGTGCACCATGGTGTCGCAGGAGAAGCCAAAAACCTCCTCCCGGCCGTTTACCCGCATACGGGTGGGGATGGCCGCGTACTGGGCCTTCACCCGGCCCGCGTCCTCGGCCAGGTGGATGAATCCCGGGCCTGCCGGGTTGTCCGCGAACTGCCATTTCCAGGCGGCCATTTTCGACCGCACGGGGTCCGCGTCCCCGAACACCCGGGCCCGCAGGCCAAGGATCTGGTTTTCGTCCCCGGGTTGATAGGGCCTGAGGATCAGGTCCATGGCAGCCTCCTCCGGGCCCGGGCCTCGTCCCGGATGAGGTTTGCGGCAAAGCTCGGCCGCAGGTAGAACCGGGCGTAGGCCCGGCGGAGTTTGCGCTTGACGGCCGCAAGGTCGTGGGAGGGGACGTACTGGGGGTACAGGTGGGGGGGCAGGGCCTCGGGATCCGTGTTGGTATCCCTGGCCAGGCGGGTCCCCGGAAAGGGCACCACCAGGTGGAAGGACGCCCAGGTGGGGGACAATTTCACGGCCAGGTCCACGGTTTGGTCCATCTCCTCCGGGGTCTCCCCCGGGAACCCCAGGTTCAGGAAAAGCGCCGTGCGCAGGCCCGCCTCCCGGGCCGCCTTCACCGCCCGGGCCGCCTGGTCCGTGGTGATGCCCTTGCCCGTGGACGCGAGAATCCGTTCGGAGCCGGATTCCACCCCCAGGTGCACCAGGTTGCATCCTGCCCGGCGAAGAGTCCGGGCCATTTCCGGGTCCAGGTCCGTGACCCGGGTCTGGCAGCACCAGGGCGTCCGGACGCGGCGGCGTTCGAGTTCTTCGCAAAACGCAAAAACCCAGTCCCGGTCCAGGCAGAATTCGAGATCCATGAAGTACAGGCCGGTAAGGCCGTGGGCCCGGACCATGGCCTCCACCTCGTCCGCGAACCGTTCCGGCGACTTCCGGCGGACCTTTTTCCCGTACATGCCGAGATAGCAGAAAGAGCAGGAAAACGGGCAGCCCCGGGAAGCCTCCAGGATGCCGAAGCCCCGGCCCATGAGGGGAAAGTAGTGGTATTGGCCCATGGGCAAAAGATCAAAGGCCGGAAGGGGCAGGGCGTCCAGGTCCTCCATGGGGGGCCGGGCCGGGGCCCGGACGAGGCCGTTGTCTTTATCCAGCCGCGCCGTGCCCGGGACGGGCGGCGGGGGCGCGTCCGAGGCCGGGGCGTCCGCCAGGGCCAGTTCCAGCATGGTTTCCTCGGGTTCGGACAGGATCGCCGCCCGGGCCTTGGTGGCGGCCAGGAGCGTCCTGGGCCGCTCGGTTACGTGGGCCCCCAGGATGTAGAGCTTTTCCGGCTCCACGGCCCGGCAGGCGTCCAGGAAGAACGAAACGTCCAGGGCCGGGCACTGCCAGCGGTCGTAGGGCGTGGAGGTGACAAAGACCTGGTCAGCCCCCCGGGCCTCTTCCGTAAGCCGGGAGAGGGGCAGCGCCAGGGCGTTGGCGTCCAGGATTCGGACGGAAAACCCCCGCTCCCGGAGCATGGCCGCAGCCAGGGCCAGGGAAAGGGGCGGCCAGACGCGCCTGAACTGCCGCTGGCTCTGGCGGCTGATGCCGGTCCAGTTGGGGTTGACGAGGAGGATGTTTCGAGACATGTCCCAATCCTACCCCAGGCCGGGGAAAAGGGAAAGGAGGCCCGCAGGCCGCCTCATTTTTCCCCGAACCCGTTGATCTTCCGCGCCGCTTCCGGGTCCAGGACCGAGAGGAGGAACTGGTCCCGGTCCATGTGGGAGGCCAGGGGGGCCAGGGCGTCGGCCAGGGCGTTCACGGTCTCCTTGGTCATGGCCGAGGGGGCCAGGGGTTTTTCCGCCGCCCGTTTCGCCACGGACAGAGCGGTCTCCAGGGCCTTGCCGTCCGGCGCGGTCCACTGGGCCAGGCCCCAGGCCAGGGCCTCGGCCGCCCCGACTTTTTCGGCCAGGATGATCATGCGCTTGGTCCGGGCCGGGCCCACTAGGCGGACGAGGCGCGGCAGCGTGCCCCAACTCATGTTCATGCCCCAGTCAATCTCCGGGGCCCGGGTCCAGGCGGACTCGCCCATGACGATGTAGTCCGTGGACACGGCCAGGGACAGGCCTCCGCCCACGCAGAAGCCCTCCACGGCCGTCAGGGTGGTCTGGGGCAGGCTCTCCCAGGCCCGGCAGGCCCGGGGGGCGATCTCCATGGTGATGCGTTTTTCCTGGAGGCTGGCGTTGGCCAGGGCCGCCATTCGTGGGTCGGAAAGATCCATGCCCGCCGTGAAGAATTCCGGCTGGCCCGTGAGGATCACCACGGAAAGCCCCGGGTCGTCCGCAAAGCCCCGGGCCAGCTTTGTCAGCCGCTCCAGCATGTCCAGGGACAGGGCGTTCTTTTTTTTCGGCCGGCAAAGGCGAACCGTTGCCACCTTGCCTTCCCGCTCCACGACCACGTGATCTTCGGCTCCCATGACTTTCTCCTGGTCTTCTTTTTTCTTGATCCAAACCCGGGGATCATGGTGTATCATGCCGGGTCGGGTCTTTTGGGTGGATGTGTTAAATGCAAAAGAAATCCACAGATTACACAGATTGCACAGATAATAAAGATCAAACCCGGGGGTTGGAAAAGCGGTCCGGGCCGGGACCCCTCTCTTGAAAAAGGGGAAATGGGGGGTTTTCCTCTTGTGTTTCAGGCGGTTGGGCGGAGTCTTACTAGCCTCCGTTGGGAAAACGGGGAAAAGCGCCGCTGGAACCGGGCCTTTTTCCGCAACCGCCTGGTGAGGGGCCTGGCGTGGCCATGGGGGTTTACGAACAAGATGACCGCGCCTGGTTGGAGAGCCTGATTCCAAGAGGAGTAAAAAAGATAACAAGATGAACATAAAAAGAAATCCCCCCTGCCCCCCTTTTTCAAAGGGGGGTTTGGCTTGAGCATTTTTCAAAGGGGGGCTGGCTCGGGCCGCTTCCCGGTACGGCTCTGCCTTGGAGGCAGACACGCAAAAACCGGATGCCCCTTTTTTTGATCGGAGACCATGAAACACGCCTTGCCCAGAATTGGGGCCCTGGCCCTGGAGAATCCTCTGATCCTGGCCCCCATGGCCGGGATCACGCACCAACCTTTCCGGCTATTGTGCCGGCGGCTGGGGGCAGGGCTGGTTTGTTCGGAGATGGTTTCGGCCAACGGCCTGGCCCACGCCATCGGCCGGTCCACGCGGCTCATGGCCGTGGTGCCCGCCGAGCGGCCCGTTTCCATCCAGATCTTCGGCTCGGACCCCAAGGGCATGGCCATGGCTGCGGCCGCCGCCCAGGCCAGCGGGGCGGATGTGGTGGACATCAACTTCGGCTGCTCGGTGAAAAAGGTGCTGAAAGGCGGCGCGGGGGCAGCCCTCATGGGGGACCCGGTCCGGGCCGAAGCGGTTATCCGGGCCGTGCGGGGGGCGGTTTCCATTTCCGTGGCCGGAAACGGCGACGTTATCCTTCCCGGGGACGCATTGGCCATGATGGAGCGGACCGGCTGCGATTTCGTCATGATCGGCCGGGCCGCCCGGCGGGCCCCCTGGCTCTTTTCCCAGACCTTGGACGTCCTGGCCGGCCGGGAGCCCGTCGAGCCCCTCCTGGCCGATAGGAAGGCGATCATGCTGGAGTGCCTGGACGCCCTGGGCTCCTTTTTCGGCGAGGCCGCCGCGAGCCTCATGATGAAAAGCCACCTGCCGGTCCTCTCCTGGGGCCTGCCCGAAAGCCGGCCCTTCCGGGAGGCCTTTGTCCGGGTGAGGAGCCTGGAGGAGGCCCGGGAGTCTGTCGAGGAATTTTTCCGGTTCCTGAAAGCCCGGGAGGCCTCCGGGGAGCCCCCTGCCTAACCTGCTGTTTCTCCTGCATTTCCTCTTGAATTGTGTTTCCTTCTTTTTCCCTCCACAAAATATGGGGTTTGGCTTGACAAGCATACCATACTTTGTGTAACGTATCATCTCTATATACTATAGGTGGATAATTGGACCTCTCCCCGGGTCCGGCCTTTTTGCGTTTTCACCAGCCCCGGGGAAACGTTCCCGCACCAGGCCAGGCAAAGACACCATGAGAGACGGCGACATGGATTCAGCGAGCCCCGAAACTCCCCCGGTGCGACTCAAGGGGGTGGGGGACGCCCTTCAGGTGACTTTCGACCCCCGGCTCCCGGAGCTTACACTCACGGACGAGATGGTGCGGCTCTTCACCCGGATGGGGGCCCTGGCCCAGGGCGCCCGGGTGGTGCTGGTCCCGGACGGGGACGGGGACCATTCCCGGCTGGTGGACCGGCTGGCGGCCTTCATTTCCGAGCGGTACCCCGTGGTTTCCGCCGGGGCCTCCGGGTCCACGGACGCGGAAATAAATCAGCGCATCCGCCAGCGGCAGGCGGATGAGGGCTTCACCCGGCAGAGGAGCGACGCCCTGGTCATGGCGGGCCGGGTGCGGTCTGGCCAGAAGATGGAAGCCCAGGGACACCTGGTCATTTTGGGGGATGTGAACCCCGGGGGCGAGGCCATCGCGGGCGGGGACATCCTGGTTCTGGGGAGCCTTCGGGGCACGGCCCTGGCCGGTCAGCCCGAAAACCACCAGGCCGTGGTGTTCGCCCTGGATTTCCGGCCCACCCAGGTCCAGATCGGCGAGTTCGTGGCCGCGGTCACCAACCGGGGCCGCGGCGGCAAGCCCGAGTACGCCCATCTTTCGGGCGGCTCCATCCAGGTGGACGACTACATGAAGAACCATCCCTTCCGGGGCCTGCCCTGGCCGGAATTCCGGTAGGGCTATTCATCCTCCGGCCGGAGATCCCGGCCGGGAAACACTCGGGTTCCGCCATGCGGGACCGAAACGGCGCGCGAGGTGCAACGTGGACGGAAAAATCATTGTGGTCACTTCCGGCAAGGGCGGTGTGGGCAAAACCACGGCCACCGCGAGCCTGGGCGCCGCGCTGGCCCTGGAGGGCAAGAAGGTGGCCGTGGTGGACATGGACATCGGTCTTCGGAACCTGGACGTGGTCATGGGGCTGGAAAACCGCATCGTGTTCACCATCGTGGACGCGGTGAACGGCAAGTGCAAGCTCAAGGCTGCCGCCATCCGTGACCGCAGGATCGAAAACCTCTTCCTCATCCCCGCGTCCCAGAACGACAACAAGAACGCCATCAACCCCCAGGGCATGATCCGCATCGCCCAGAAGCTGAAAAAGGAGTTCGACTTCATCTTCATGGACTGCCCGGCGGGCATCGAGCAGGGGTTCGAGAACGCCGTGGCCGCGGCGGACGAGGCGGTGGTGGTGTGCATCCCGGAGGTTTCCAGCGTGCGCGACGCGGACCGGGTCATCGGGCTTCTCTACGCCAAGGACATCACGCCCAAGCTGGTCATCAACCGCATCGTGCCCGAGATGGTGGCCCGGGGGGACATGCTCTCCCACGAAGACGTGGTGGAGGTCCTGTCCGTGGGTCTTCTGGGCCTGGTTCCCGTGGACGACCAGGTGGTGGTCGCCACCAACACGGGCGGGCATTTGATCCTGAACAAGGAGTCCAAGGCCGGGGCCGCGTTCAAGCGCATCGCCATGCGGCTGAACGGCTGCCCGGACCTGCCCATCGAGGTGCCCTACGCCAAGCAGGGCTTCTGGAAGAAGGTGGGCAACGTGCTGACCAAGAACGTGATTTGACCGGGACGGGGCCCGCTTTTCGTCTTTGGGGGACGACATGCTAAACGAATGGTTCAAGAAGATCACCGGACGGAGAGACACGAGCAGCCAGGCTGCCAAGAAGCGCCTCCAGTTCGCCCTGGTGTATGACAAGCTCGAGATGACCGAGGATACCCTGGCCAGGCTCCAGGCGGACATCGTGGCGGTGGTGAGCAAGTATTTCGTCATCGACCAGGCCAACCTGAAGCTGGACATCCGCCACCAGGGGGAGACCTCCGCCCTGGTGATGAACACCCCCATCCGAAGCGCCCGCATCACCCGCCGCCAGCGCCCCCAACAGCAGCAGTCCAAACCAGCCCGCGCAGCCGCGAGAAGATAGGATCATGCCCCGGGGGCTTTGAAAAGAGCCCCCGGGACCATCCCGGATCGGCCTCGGCAAAGGGTTGCCCGGGGTCCGATGGGCAATAGGTCTTCATCCAAAGTTTCCTGGCCGGAATCCCTTTGCCAATACCCATTCATTCCTGCACCTATTGTCCTTCGGACCCTGGCACCGAGTTGAGGCTGTGTCGCAATTGCAAACAGAGGCATATTGGCCACAAGGTATAGATGTTGGCGATCAAGCATGCCCCATATACTGTGGTCCAATGTTACCCAAATGGAATTGTGACACAGCCTCAACGAGTTGCCACTGCCACCCCAATGCCGTTGACTTAAGGCGAGGGTGCCAGGATCAGCGGGCTTCAGGCTCATCAGGCAGATGCCCAAAACCCTGTGAA
>JAHJUF010000275.1 GCA_018829095.1 Pseudomonadota bacterium
AACTTGCCGCATGCACGACATCCCCACCTACCCCCGCCTCGTCCAAGCCCTATCCGATCACCTCAATGGTCAACCCACCGATGTGACCTGGATAGCCGAACTGGCGTAGAGACCCCCTGAACGCTTACAATGAATCAGATAGTCATCGGGAGTCATTTGAAGGCATTCTTCAAGAGCCAGCGAGGATTCCTGGAAGCGGCTCTGCTCCTTGAGAGCCATGGCCAGGTTGATCCAGGCATCCGAGAGATCTTCCTGGATGGCAAGGGCCCGGCGGGCCGCCTTTTCTGCATCCAGGACCTTCTTTTTTCTCAGAAGCCCGGAGCTCAGGGCGAACCAGGCCCGGGCATTTTCCGGGCGCTTTTCCGCCGTGTCTCGCCAGATGGAGACCTCTGACCCATAGTCCGCGTTCCGGGCCAGGGTCAGCCCCACCAGAACCATGGTCATTCCGGCCACACCGGCCAGAGCTGCGGCTCCGAATCCCCGCCAGCCTCCGAAAATCCGATGGAGAATCCGGTATCCCAAAAGTACGCCCAGGAAAATCAGCCCGGCCAGGGGCGCGTACATGCGGTGCTCGAAAGCCGGGTCCCGGATGGCCAGGAAGCTGGAGCTGGGGGCCAGGATGAGAAAACACCAGGCCAGGCCCAGGGCCCAGGGTTGCCTGCGCCAGAGCCCACGGGCGGTCAGAGCCAAGACCGCCGCCAGGGCCAGGATATACGGCAGCGCCTCCATCCAGTCTGCCACGGGCTATGCGTAATCCAGGACCAGGGGCCTGGGCCAGACAGTCAGGCGAAGGTAATGAGCCAGGACCAGGGCCTGGGTTCGGGCGTAACCCAGGGCCGTGAAGGGCAGATCCCCCACGGCGGCGTGGGCCCGGCCCGTGGCCAGGAGGAGGCCCAGGAGTCCCCAGCCCGCCGCGAGTCCCGCATAAAGGAACCAAGAACTTGCGAGGCATCGACCCAGGTTCCGGTGGACGAACGTCCGGTCATATAGAAGGATGAACAGGGGCAACCCGGCCACGGTTTCCTTGACCCCCGTACCGGCCAGAAAGGCGAAAACCGTCAGGACATGCCAGGGAAGGGGCTTTTCGGCCCGCCAACCACGAACAGCCCCATACAGGGCCAGCATCATGCAAAGCGCGGCCAGGGACTCGCACCGTTGGGTGAGGTAGGTCACGGCCTGGGTGTTCAGGGGGTGGGCGATCCACAAGAGGGCGCAGGCCAGGGAAAGCCAGCCGGCGGCACGGGCCGGGAATGCCTTCATAGGGGGCCAGGCCAGGGTTTGCCGGGCCAGGGCGAACAGCAAAAATCCGGCCAGGATATGGATGGCCAGGTTCACGGCGTGGTACCCCGCCACGGAAAGGCCGCCCGCCGCAAAGTTCAAGGCAAAGCTCACGTTGGCCAGGGGCCGCCCGGCCGTGCTGGCGTCCGGGGGCGCCCACAGGGCCCGGGAAGGGGGCCACAGGGCACGGATGGAGGGGTTGTTCAGGAGGGTGGGTTTGTCGTCGAAGAGGAACGGAACTTGGAGGCTGTTGGCGTAGGCCAGAATTCCCACAGCCGCGATGAGGAGATATCCCGCCAGGACGAAAGCACGGGAGGGCATGGGGGATGGTGATGGGGATGCCTGGATTTTCATGAGCATATCATAGCGCGGCCCGTTGGAACAGGAAATGGCCGGACCCGTCGGGTTTCAGTCTTCCCGGTTTTCGCGGTCATCCAGAATGCGCACCCAGCCCGTGGTCCCGTCCACCTCCAAAAGGCAGCCGTCGGGGATGGCGGCGCAGGCCCGGGTCACGCCCGTGACGGCCGGTAGGTGGTATTCCCGGGCCACGATGGCCGCGTGGGAGAGCATGCCGCCGGTTTCCACAACCAGGCCCCGGACCACGCCGAAGACCGGGGTCCAGCCGGAGTCCGTGTTGGGGGCCACCAGGATTTCGCCGGGCCGCACCCGGGATAGCTCCCCCGGGCCCCGGACCACCCGGGCCCGGCCCGTGGCTTTTCCCGGGGAGGCCCCGGTGCCCGTGAGCACACCGGGCTCGTTTCCGCCCGATTCCCGGCCGTACTCCACGCCGTTGATGATCCAGTCCGGGGGGAGCGTCCGGGCCTGGACCGTAAACTCCGCCTTGCGGGCGGCCGTATCCGGGGGTTGGGCAAGGCTGCCGTCCCAGAGGCCCCGGAACTCCGGGTCAAAGAGGAAGAACACCTGGTCCGCTTCCTTCAGGAGTCCCCGGGCTTCGAGGCGGGCCCCCATCTCCAGGATCACGTGGCGCATATCCGTGAGGATGTAGTCCAGGGCGTAGCGCTGGTTCTCCCGGTACTGGGTGTAGGCCCTGGCCAGGGACAGGGCCTGGCTTGCGGCCCGGCGCTTCCACCAGCCTCCGGGGCCGCGCCCCACGGCGGCCAGCCATTCGTCCGCCGGATCGGGACCGGCCTCGGCCCGGGGCGGGGCGTCGGCCGAGGCCACGGCCAGGGCAAGAATCTGGCCGGGGTCGTCCATCCACCGGGGGGCGTGGAGCTCCCTTGTGAACCCCCGGTGGCCGTGGCGGGCCAGGAAATCCGTAAGCTCCCGGGCCATGCCCCCGGCCGCGCAGGTGGCCAGGAGCCGGGCCGGGTCCAGGGTGGCAAGGTCCTCGCCTTTTTTCTCCAGGAGCTTTTTCAGCCGGGCCCCCAGGCGGGAAAGCTCCCGATTGGCGGCCAGGGTGCGGTTGTCGGACCGCCCGGTGAGCAGGGGTTCCACCGTCCCCGGGCCCAGGTGCGCCCAATGTTCCGTGATCCAGGCCACGGACAGCTTGGTGGGGAAGAGGAAGGTTCCCAGGCCCCACCGGATGAACCGGAAATGCTCCCTGCCCAGGCGGTCGTTTTGGAGGAACCGTTCCCACAGGCCGGGGTCCGAGAGCCGGGACAGGTCATCGGAAAGCCGGGGCCCCAAAAGGCCCTCCACCCGGCGGATGTAAGCGTCAAGTTCCTTGTGGTGGGAGAGCATGGAAGCCCTCCTGTCCGCCAGACGGCTCTTCACCAGGCTCTTGACGAACCCGGCCCGGTTGAAGGGAAGCCCGGCCAGTTCGGCCTTCCAATAGGGCGGGAGCCAGAGGAACATGTCCTCGTTCCTGAGGGTTTTGGGGAGCATGGACAAAAGGCGGAACTGCCACTCGGGGTTGAAGTACACGTGGCCGTGGATGCGGGCCAGGGGCTTCACGTCCTTGAGGAAATCCCAGCCGTTGATCCGCACCAGGGCGTCCAGGTACTCCTCCTGGATCCACCGGCCCAGGCAGGTGTACTGGAGCGGCGTGGTGGCCTCGGCCCAGAACTCGTCTCCCCAGGTGCGGGTCCAGACCTCCTCCGGCCGCACGAGCGCCGTCACCGGCCGGGACTGGAGCGCCCACAGGGTCTTTCCGTCCCAGGCCCACTCCATGTCCTGGGGCCTGCCAAAAGCCTTTTCCGCCTTCCGGGCGGTGGCAAGAAATCGTTGGTCCCCCACGCAATCCATGCAGGTTCCCGTCCCGTGGGGGCTCTCGGCCAGGACCCGGCGGCCGTCCGGGGAAAGCTCCAGGCGGTCCGGGTGTTCCCGGCCGGACACCAGGGCCTCCCCCAGGCCGGGCACGCCCTCCACCACCACCCGATCCTGGTCGGGCCGCACGGGATGCCGGGTGAAGAGCACCCCGGCGCAGACAGGATCCACCATGCGCTGGATGACCACGGCCATGCGGGCCCGGCCTCCGGCGGCGAGGCGGTCCCGGTAGGCAACTGCCCCTTCCCCGAAACCCGAGTCCATGCAGGCGAGGACCGAGGCCACGAGATCGTCCATGCCGGATACGGAAAGAAAGGTGTCGTGCTGGCCCGCAAAAGAGGCCTCCTGGCCGTCCTCGTCCGAGGCTGAGGAGCGCACGGCCCAGGAAGCGTTCGGGTCCATGCCGGAAAGGGCCCGGGTCAGGGTTTGGCGCACCAGGTCCGCCCGGCGGTCCCCGTCCTGTTCCATGGCCTGGTCGAAGAGCGCCGTGGTGAGGACCGCGCCGCCGGGCACGTCAAAGCCCGCGTCCATGAGGCCCAAGAGCGCGGCGCCCTTGCCCCCGGCCAGGTCCGCTCCGGCCCGGATGCTCGGGGCGAGGGCCAGGGAAAGGGGTTTGCTGAAGCCAAAACGGTGGATCAGTGCCATGGCGGAATCATCCCCAAAGGTTGCAGAAGGAAACGGGCGGCCTAGAAACTCATGAGCGCCGTCTTGGTCATGCCCGGTACGTGGGGCAGATACGAGAGCGGGCCCCGGGGAGCCCGGTACAGGTATTCGGTGACCCCCACGCCGGTTTCACCGTTCACGGAGAACGTGCCAAAGGTTTCCACGATGATGGCTCCGTCCTTGTACAGGGGCCAGCGCACCAGGGGGGAGAACCGCAGGTTCCGGACCTCGTTGCCCGTGTCCAGGGAGATCTTGGCCCCAACAGCCCCCCGGCCTGCCGGATCGTGGTCCCATTTCACCGAAGCCTGGGCAAGATCCCGGTTTTCCACCGCATTGCCCACAAAACCCCGGAGGATGGGCTCCGGGCTTTCTCCAACGCTCCACAAATTGAAGGCCCAGCCTGAGGGGAATTGGGCGGAGATCCAGGTCCAGGACCCCACCCCGGCCCAGTTCCGGGGGCCCCAGGAGTGGTCCCGCTGGCCCATGCCGTTGATCTGGCGCACGGTCCGGCCCACCCGGAGGCCCCCGGACACCCGTCCTGCCTGCTCGTAATGGTCATGAGCCGCGGATTTCCCCTCCCCGGCCGAGGGCGGGGGGTAGAAGTAGGCCGGAGTGAAGGGCGTGAAGGACATTTTTGCGTCCACCTGGCGGGTGTGAAGGGAAAGCTCCCAGGAGGCCAGGGCCTCCTTGCAGGAAAAGGCCAGGCTCCCGGCTGCCAGGTTCCGGGCGTCGGACACCCGGACGCCGGACGAGGAAATCCGGCGGCCTATGGCGGGGTAGAGCACGGCGGGCCGCCCGTCCACGGCGGCAAGAAAAAGGCCGTCCGCCCGCCCGGCCGCAGGGCGGTACCCGATGCGGCACAGGCCGCATATCCCGGCGGAAAGATCGAAGAAATTGAAATACCACGACTCCTGCCAGGCTGGATCAGGTTCCGGCCGGTGGGGTTGTTCCAGGCTCCAGGGATCCTTGGGCGCGGGCATGGGCCTCCAGGGGCAAAGGGTTTCCAAAAGGTTTTTTAGCTAGTGCCTGTCCAAAAACGCTAACCCATTAGGATAAAAAGAGAAATCGCGCAAATT
>JAHJUF010000276.1 GCA_018829095.1 Pseudomonadota bacterium
GTCAGGGGATCGGCTGTTCCCCGGCTGGAGTAGGTCCGGGTCTTCACCACCACCGTGGTCACCTGGCCGTCGGCGCTCAGCAGGAGGTTCTGGTACAGGGGGTTTTCCATGGCCCGGCGGCGCACCTGGTCCAGTTTCCGAGGCTCCTCCGGCCAGTTTGCCAGGAGGTCCTCCACCACCAGGGCGTCCCCTTCGCCCCGGGTGTCCCGGGCGTTCATCAGGCTGGTGACCTCGTCCAGGTGGGGGACGTTGTCTTCCAGGTCCTCGTGGAGCGCCTTCAAGCGCAGGAGGAACTCCCGGGAGAACACATCGGCCGGACCCAGGGCCAGGATGACCACCTCCTCACGGCCGAACTGATCCCGGAAGGCGTTGTAATCAGCCATGGCCGGGTCGTTGGCGTGGAGCATGGAAATGGGTGAGGTGTCCACCGTGGTTTTGGGGAGTTGGGATATCAGGGCCCCGGCGAACAGGAGCACGCCGGCCAGGAAAAGGAATCGCCTGCGGTACACGAGTCGGCCCAGGTCCTCGAATCGTTTTTCCAGTGAATCACGCCATTTCATGGGGCCTTCGATCCTTTTTTTGTGAATGTTCATTCTCAACAGCCAGGCAAAACAGGCGGAAGTTTTTGTCCGCCTGATGGATCATGTCGAAACGGCCGTTGTTCAAGTGATACATGAGGGCTGTCGACTGGAAGGTCCCCACAAAAGCCAGGGCGATATCTACGGGGTCCAGTTCAGGCCGGATGATTCCGTTTCCCTGGCCGGACCGGATGATTTCAGCCAAATTTTCCAAGAAGAACCGGATCGTGAACAGAAGCCTCTCTTTTTGCTTGGGAAACGCGTGGTCGATTTCGTCGGAAAACAGGATGCGGGGGATGCTCTGGTGTTCCAGGACGTTTCTTATGAGCCCCATGAGAAGCCCGTGGAGAGCGGAAAGGGCGTCGGGTTCAGTCCGGGCCTTGTCCAGGGCTTGGGAAAACTCCCCGGAGATGCGGTTCAAGACAGCCATGAGCAGGTCCGCCTTGCTGGCGAAGTGGCGGTACAGGGCGCTGGGGGCGAGTCCCACGAGCCTGGCCACCCGTTCGATGGTCATGGCCCGGACCCCCTGGGCGCCTACGATGGCAAGGGCCGCCTCCACGATCTGGTCCTGCCTGGCCCTGGTATCCATTCTTTCGGTTTTCATGGCTTCTTTGTGAATGTCCATTCACCTGCTGTCAAGACAGAAGTGAAGCGCCTGACAAAATTCCATGGAGGAAACAGGGAAAGGCCCCCCTTTGAAATGTCCGGGGCTTGGGGTAAGATACGATCCCCAGCCGGTATCAGGCCCGTACCCGGTTTCCTTTGCCCTCTTTGTCCCAGGACGGACGCCATGGCCCTTTTCCGGAAAATCATCCGCCACACGGAAACCAGGAACAGCCTCCAGGCGATGGAGCCGCCACCCCGGGCCCGGTCCGTGGCCTGGCCCCCGGACCCCGAGGTCCTGGCTGCAGACGCCGAATCCATCCGGGACGAAGCCCTGGCCCGGGGGGCGGCCCGGGCGGCTGTGATCCGGTCGTCGGAAATCCCCCTGGGGTCAATGCCGGAGAAGAAGCTCTCCCGGAAGGTATCCTCCATCCACTGGCCTGCTGAATATCCCCTGGACCCTTTTGACCGGGCCGTGGAGGCCTATGAACTGGCCGTTTTTTTTGCCCTGGACGCCCCGGATACCCTGGACCCGGGGCCCGGGCCCATCGAGGATCCGGATCTGGCCGAGTGCTTCCTGACTCTTCACGAATTGACCACCTTCCTGGAGTCCCGGGCCTTTTACCAGGGGCACCACCTGGCTTTGGGGCTGGCCGAAGGTCATTGCCGGAGCATTCTTTGCGCCGCAGAAAAACGCTGTTGGGGAACGGTGAAGGGAAGGCCCTGCGCCAAACCCTACCAGAGCAGGCCCAGCCTGTCCGCCATGGGTGTCCGGATCCGGGACCTGGCCCGGGATCTTGGCTGGCCGGTCCCGGCAGAGGAACGCGCCTTTCTTGTGGGAATGGTCCTGGTGGATTGAGGAGGAACAACACCTTGATAAAAATTCGGAAAATATCCGGAGAGTCTCCGGGCCCGGGCCAAATGGAAACCCTGCGAAGCCTGGCCCTTTCCCTGGGGGCGGACGAGGCCGTGGTCCTGCCTGTTTCGGAAATTCTCCTGGACCCCCGGGTGCGCTACAAGTGCATGGTGCCCAAGTGCTACATGTCCGGGGCCTGCTCTCATTGTCCGCCCCTGGGCTGGTCACTGGACGAGATCCGGGAGATCCTTTCCCGCCACGACCAAGCGGTGTTCTTCCAGGTCCGGGTTCCTTCCCGGGTCATCGCCGCCAAGGGGATCGCGGCATGGATCAACTCCGGGGACCTGGATTCCACGGGCAGGGTTCTGTCCCTGGGCGCTCACTACCTTTTGGTGTTTTCCATCGTGAAGCTCCTCCAGAAAAAGACCCGGGACATGGGGTTTGCCAGCGCCATGGGGTTTGCGGCGGGCAACTGCAAGGACGCCCTGTGCCACTTCCAGCCCCTGTGCGGGGAGATCCAGGGAACCGGCTGCCGCCACCCGGACCTGTCCTCGCCCTCCATGGAATCCTGCGGCATGGACGTGTTCTCCATGGCCGCCCGCCAGGGCTGGGTGGTGTTCCCCATCGGCGGCACCTGCGTCCCGGAATCCGTGGGCCACGGCACGCTCATGGGTTTGGTTCCCGTGGGTCCGGGGGCCGGGGAGGACGAAACCGGAGAAGAGGAAACGGCCCTCCCCTCCGCCGGCCTCCTGGAACGCGCCCGGGCTGCCCGGGCCTCAGCCCCGGCACGGCTGAAATCCGCCCGAATGAGCCTGGCTGCCATCCATCAGGCCGGGTTCACCCCCCGCATTTTCCTGGCCATGTCCCCCGAGGCCCGGGTCTGGGCCCGGTTCAACCGGAACCTGAGGCTTTTGACCGGGTCCTGGGCCGGAGCCGTGGCCAAGACGGCATCCATGTTCTCAGGCAGGCCCCGAAAGGAATGACCCCGCCTTATTCCCGGGGGATTCCTCGCGGAAATCTTTTTGCGTGGATTTCCATCCGAAAGGAAAACCTTGAAACCCCTGCATCGAGCCTGCCTGGCCAGCCTGATTCTGGCTCTCGTTTTTTCGGGATGCCTGGTCCAACCGGACCGCCATGAATACGCCTCCGTGCGCCGTGCGGCCTTTCCCGCCCCGGAACCCGGGCGGGGAACTCCTGGGGGAGGGAGGCTTCCCGTGCCCGGCGAGCCCGTGGACGTAGCCCGGGCCGTGGCCATCGCCCTGGCCAACAACCCGGACGCGGCCATGGCCACGGAGCGCATCCGCCGCTCGGCCGCCATGACCGCCCAGGCCCGCGCCGCGTTCATGCCCATGGTTTCGGTCTACGGGGAATATGTCCAGGGGAACGCCCCCAGCGGGTATCTCTTCAAGACCATGGACCAGCGCCTTTTGGCTCCCCAGGTGAACTTCAACGACCCCGGTTGGTTCGAAAACTGGGAGGCCGGGGCCTCGGCCCGGGTGAACCTGTTTTCCGGGGGCTCTCAATGGCTGGGGTACCGCATGGCCCGGAAGGGCGAGGCCGCAGCCCGGCTTTCCCGTGGAGAGGTCAGGAACACGCTTTCGGCCACGGTGGTGGAGGCGTTCTACAATGTGCTGGCTGCCGGCGAGGCCCGGGACATCGCCCGCCAGTCCCGGGACACGGTGGATCGGCAGCTTTCCATCATGAGGGTCCGGTTCGAGGGGGGAGGGGCGCTGAAAAGTGACATCCTTTCCCTGGAGGTGCGCGAGGCCCAGGCCAAGGAAGACCTGGTGCGGGCCGAAAACAGCCGGAGCCTGGCCCTGGCCGCCCTGGCCAACCTTTTGGGTTTCTCCCCGGACACGGACCTGGTTCTGAACCAGGACGAGCCCATGGCCACGGACTTTCCCGAAGGATATGAAGCTGGTCTGCCCCTGGCCCTGGCCAAACGGCCCGAGCTTGCCGCCGCCCGCCTGGCCGTGGAGCGTTCGGCCATGGCCGTGGATGCGGCCCGGGCAGCCTACCTGCCCCGGGTGGACGGCCAAGCCAAAGTCTACGTGGACGACCCGAACGCTGACTTCAACTGGGACCGGAGGAACTGGACCGTGGGCGCCGTGGTGAACTGGGAGCTTTGGGCCGGGGGCGTGCGATCGGCCCGGGTGGAGGAGGCCAGGGCTGTTTTGGCTGAAATGCTGGCTGGGGACGAAAAGGCCACCCAGGGGGTCATGCTGGATGTGAAAAGCGCCTACCTGAACCTGGGCGCGGCCCGGGCCCGATGTCCGGTGACCAGGGCGTCCGTGGCTCAGGCAGAGGAATCGTTGCGCCTGGTGAAGACCCAGTACGAAGGCGGGTCAGCCACGGTCTCCCGGTACCTGGACGCGGAACTGGCCGCCCATCGTGCCCGCATGGCGGCGGCCAACGCCTTTTACGACCGCATGAAAGCCCGGGCGGACCTGGCCCGGGCCCTGGGGCTCTTTGCCCCGGACACGGAAGGGGGCCTTCCCCATGAGTGAGGAAACCGGCCGTTTTCGCAAGGTGGCCAGCCTGGTGGCGGGCCTGGCCGCTCTGGCCCTGCTGATGCTGTACATGGGCGGCGTGTTCATCACCGGAAAGGTGGGGCCCGGCAATGCCGTTGCCGGTCCGGAGCGGGTCGCGCCGCCGGAAACCGTCCAGGCCCTGGTTCAGGAGATCCGGGAACATCACGAGGCCGTGGGCACGGTGCGGCCCCGGACCGAGACCCGGATCGAGGCCCAGATCCAGGCCCGTATCCTGTCCTACTCCGTGAATTCCGGCGACTCCGTAAAAAAGGGAGAACTCTTGATCGAGCTGGATAACCGGGAACTGGCCTCCCGCCTGGAAGAGGCGCGCCAGGGCCTGGGATCCGCCCGGTCCCGCAAGCAGCAGGCCCAGGAGGCGGTGCGCTCCGCCCAGGCCATGTATGAGGAAGCCCGCCAGTCCCTGGAAAGGGTCCAGGGCTTTTTCGACAAGGAGGCGGCCACGGAAAGGGACCTGGAGCAAGCCCAAAGCGGATTCCTCCAGGCCAAGGCCAACCTGGCCCGGTCCAGCCGGGGTGTGGAGGAGGCTGAAAGCGGGGTGGTCAGGGCGGAAAAGATCGTGGAGCAGGCGGAAATCGCCCTGGGATACGCCCGCATCACCGCGCCCAAGGAAGGCCAGGTGGTGAGGAAGATGGCCGAGAAGGGGGACATCGCCTTTCCCGGCAAGCCCCTCCTCATCCTCCAGACCCAGGGTGCCATGCGCCTGGAGGCCCTGGTCCGGGAGGGCCTCATTTCCCGTATCGGCCTGGGCGACCGGCTCCCCGTGGTCATCAACGCCATTGGCCTCCAGGTGGAGGGCACGGTGGAGGAGGTTGTTCCCTCGGCTGACCCACACACCCGGAGCTTCCTGGTGAAGGTGGACATCCCCGACGTCCCGGGCGTGTACCCGGGCATGTTCGGCCGCCTCCTGGTGCCCCTGGACACCCGGCGGGCTGTGACCATTCCCGAATCCGCCCTGATCCATGTGGGTCAATTGGAAATGGTCCTGCTCAAAGAGGATGGCGGATTCCGACGTGTACTGGTCAAAACCGGCCAGGCGGTGGCCGATGGCCGGCTGGAGGTCCTGTCCGGGCTTTCCGGGGGTGAAACCCTGGGACTGGACGGCCACCGGACGCCCTGACCCGCTTCCGACGCGGCGGAATGGCCGTTTGATCCGGGTTTGGACAGGTTCCAGACCCCGGCGAAACGTTTTTGGGACCCATAGGGAAACAAGGGTTGAAAATGGCCGACCAGGAGATGCCACGCGGCATTATCGTGCGGATCGTTCACCTGTTCCTCATCTCCAAGCTCCCCATCCTTTTCATTCTGTTTTCCATAGCGGTGGGGGCTGCCGCCATCTTCATCACCCCCCGGGAGGAGGAGCCCCAGATCATCGTGCCCATGGCGGACGTGTACGTCCAGGTTCCCGGGGCCAGTCCCCGGGAGGTGGAAAACCTGGCGGCCGTGCCCCTGGAGCGCCTCCTCTGGCAGATAGACGGCGTGGAGCACGTGTACTCGTCCTCGGCCCGGGACATGGCCGTCATCACCGTGCGGTTCTTTGTGGGCGAGGACCGGGAGCGGTCCCTGGTGAAGCTGTACAACAAGCTCGCCATGAACGCGGACCAGGTTCCGCCCGTGGTCCAGGGATGGATCGTGAAGCCCGTGGAGATCGACGACGTGCCCATCGTCAATCTCGCCCTGTACTCGGAAAAATACGACGATCACCAGCTCCGCCGGGTGGCCGAGGAGGTGGTGGCCCACCTCTCCGAAGTCCAGGACATCTCCCGGACCTATGTGGTGGGGGGCCGGAGCCGGGAGGTCCGGGTGGAGCTCATGCCCGAGCGTATGCAGGGCATGGGGATCTCCATGATGGAGGTGGAGCAGGCCCTGGGGGCCACGGACCGCTCGGTCTCCGCCGGGTCCTACAGCATCGCCAACCGGGACTGGATGGTGATCTCCGACTCCTTTGTCCGTTCCAGGAAGGAAGTGGAGAACCTGGTGGTGGGAGTTTTCCAGGACCGGCCCGTGTACCTCAGGGATGTGGGCCGGGTCCTGGACGGCCCCGAGGAAACCGGGTCCTATACCCGGGTGGGATTCTCCCATTACTATCGAAAGCAGCACGATCTCGCAGGCCCGGCGGACGGCTTTCCGGCCGTGACCATCGCCCTGGCCAAGAAGCGGGGCAAGAACGCCGTGTGGGTGGCTGATGAGGTCCTGTCCCGGGTGGATCGCCTGAAGGAAGAGGGCATCATTCCTCCGGGCATATCCGTGGTGAACACCCGGAATTACGGGGCCTCGGCCCAGGTCAAGGTGGACGACCTCCTCAGTTCCCTGCTGTTCGCCATCCTCACCGTGGTGGGGCTTCTGGTCTTCACCATGGGCCGCCGGGAGGCGCTGGTGGTGGCCGTGGCCGTGCCCGTGTCCTTTTCCCTGGCCCTCTTTGTCAACTACATGTTCGGCTACACCATCAACCGGGTGACCCTTTTCGCCCTCATCCTGTCTCTGGGTCTGGTGGTGGACGACCCCATCACCAATGTGGACAACATCCAGCGCCACATCCTCATGCGCCGCCGGGGCCCGGCCACGGCCACCCTCTTCGCGGTCCACGAGGTGCTTCCGCCGGTCATCATGTCCACCCTGGCCATCATCATATCCTTCACGCCCCTGTTCTTCATCACGGGCATGATGGGGCCCTACATGTCCCCCATGGCGGCCAACGTGCCCCTGACCGTGGCCTTCTCCACTCTCTGCGCCCTGACTATCGTTCCCTGGATGAGCTTCCGCCTCCTGCGTCATCTGGGGGAACATTCCCCGGAACAAGAGGAGGAACGAGATTCCTCCGGGGTTATTACCTGGATCGAAACCGCCTACGAGTTCGTGGTGGGCCCGTTTTTGAAAAGCCGGTTCATGCGGTTCTGCCTGCTGGTGCTCATTCTTGCGCTCTTGGCCGGGTCCGGGGCCCTGGTGTATTTCCGCCAGGTTCCCTTGAAGATGCTCCCCTTTGACAACAAAAACGAACTCCAACTCGTCATCGACATGCCCGAGGGCAACCCCCTGGAAGCCACGGACCGGGTGGTCCGGGATTTCGAGGAGTTCCTGCGCACCGTGCCCGAGGTCACCTCCTTCGTGTCCTATGTGGGCGAGCCGTCCCCCATGGATTTCAACGGCATGGTGCGGCACTATTACCTGCGGAAAAAGCCCTGGTTGGCGGACATCCGTATCCTTTTGCACGACAAGAAGTCCCGGGAATTCCAGAGCCACGAGATCGCCCTGCGCCTGAGGCCCGGGCTCACGGCCATCGCCCAAAAGCACAACGCCGCCCTGGCCATTGTGGAGGCTCCCCCCGGCCCGCCGGTCCTGTCCACCCTGGTGGCCGAGGTTTACGGCGAGCCGGACAACTCCTACGAAGACCTCATGGACGCGGCCCGGACCGTCATGGGCATCATGAGGGAAGAGGATGCGGTGGTGGACGTGGATTCCGTCATCGAGCACTCCCGGGGCCGGGTGGATTTTGTCCTGGACAAGGAAAAGGCCGCCCTCCATGGGGTGAACGCGGCCCAGGTGGCGGGCACGCTCCGCATGGCCCTTTCCGGGTCCACCCCGGCCACGGTGCATGTGCCCGGTGAGCGCCAGCCCCTCCTGGTGCGCATGATCCTGCCCAGGGTCAAGCGCACGGGCGTGGCGGAGCTTTCCCAGATCCCCATGAGGACCGCCTACGGCGAAATGGTGCCCCTGGTGGAGATCGGTCATTTCGTGGAGGCTCCGGATCCACAGGCCGTCTATCACAAGGACCTGAAACCCGTGGTTTTCGTGTACGGCGAAATGGCCGGTCGGCCGCCTGCCGAGGCCGTGCTGGACATGGGCAGCCGCCTGAAGGAAACGACCCTGCCCGAGGGAACCCGGGTGGAGTGGGCCGGGGAGGGGGAGTGGCAGATCACCCTCCGGGTCTTTCGGGACATGGGCATCGCCTTTGGAGCGGCCATGTTGGGCATCTACATCCTGCTGGTGGTCCAGACCAACTCGTTTTTCATGCCGCTTCTTATCCTGGTGGCCGTGCCGCTCACCTTGATCGGCATCGTGCCCGGGTTTTGGCTATTTAACCTTTTTTTCACTCAGCCCATCGGGGCTTTTGGCAACCCGGTCTTTTTCACGGCCACCAGCATGATCGGCATGATCGCCCTGGGGGGCATCGTCATTCGCAACAGTCTGGTCCTGGTGGAATTCATCCAGGATTCCCTGAAGCAGGAGATGCCCCTGAAAACCGCCATCCTGAAAAGCGGGGCCATCCGCATGCGGCCCATTCTTCTCACAGCGGCCACCACGGCCCTGGGGGCCTGGCCCATCACCCTGGACCCCATCTTCTCGGGCCTGGCCTGGGCCCTCATCTTCGGCCTTTTTGCCTCCACGGCCTTCACCCTGGTGGTGGTGCCTGTGGCGTTTTATGCGCTGAATAACAAGAAGCTGGAGGAGAAGCCAGCCTAGGGAAAGCCGGGAGGAACAACAAGAAAGGCCGCGCCCGAATCGGGCCCGGCCTTTTTACGTTTCCGGTTTTTTGCCCCTCACTGGGGATGGTAGTAGCGCATGGCCTCAGGGAGGTAGTCCTTGAGGAGGCTGATGCGGGTCTGGTCCGCAGGGTGGGTGCTCAGGAATTCCGGCACCCCGGCCCCGTCCTTCTGAGCGGCCATGCGTTCCCACAGGGTCACGGCCTCGTGGGGATCGTAACCCGCCATGGCCATGAAGATGAGGCCCAGGTGGTCGGCTTCCTTTTCCTGGAGCCGACTGAAGGGCAGAACCAGGCCCACGGTGGTTCCCAGGCCAAAGGCGGTCATGTAGAGGGCCTGGGTTTCCTGAGGCTTGTCGGACAGGGCCACGGACAGGGCCATGCCTCCCAACTGGGTGAGGAGGAGCTGGCTCATGCGCTCCGAGCCGTGCTCGGCCACGGCGTGGGCCACCTCGTGGCCGATGACCGCCGCGAGTCCCGCCTCGGTTTTGGAAACGGGCAGGAGCCCCTCGTACACCACCACCTTGCCGCCGGGCATGGCAAAGGCGTTGATCTGGTCGTCGGCCACCAGGTTGAATTCCCACTTGTAGTCGCTGATCCGGTCGGACAGGGCCTCCTGGCGGAAATAGGCTTCCACGGCCCCGGCCACCCTGGCCCCCACCGATTGGACCATGCGGGCCTCGGCCGTACCCTTCACCACCTTGTTCTCCTGGAGGAATTCCTGGTACTGCTGGGAACTCATGGACATGATCTGGGAGTTGGGGATGAAGTTCAGCTGCGAGCGGCCCGTGACCGGAACCTGGGTGCAGGCGGCCAGGATGAGGACCAGAAGCAGGATGAAGACGAAGCGCGGCAGGTTGCGCATGGGTAGTTCCTCCCTTGGGAATGCCGGTGTTTGCGGTGAGACTGAATTCTTTCATACCGCAAAACAAGCAAAATCTCCAGTTCGAACCATTTTTGATGGTTATGCAAAAAGCCCGAAATCGACCCCCTTCGTCATTCCGGCGAAGGCCTGAATCCAGTTATTTCGGGGTGTAAAAAAAGCCCTGGGTCCCGGCCGGCCTTCACTGGGATGATGAATCCGTAGTTCTCCGACCTGTTACAAGGCCAATCTTTTTCAGCAGGGGAAAAGCGGGAACCCGGCGGGTCATGAGCCCGCCGGGTTTGGGGGGAAAGGAAAGCGAGGCAGGTGATTATGAGGCAGGGGCCGGGGCGGTGAGCATCTTCTGGGTGATGGTATGGAAGTGATGTCCCACGATGCCGAACTTCACAGCCTCAGCAAAAGTTTTGGGGTGCTTCCGGATGGTTCGGGAAAGGAATCGAAGATATTGGAACCCATAGGGGGTGAAAGACTGGCTTACCAGGGAGCGCAGGATAATGGCGATCTCCTGCCACCGGATCTCCCGGGAGAGGGTGGGGCTGTTGGACACAGCTTCCAGAACCTTGGAGCAGCGCTGGAAGTAGTTCTTGAGGTTTTTGTCGTAGATGGAGCCCATGATCTTGCGGTAGCCCTCAGCCAGGCGTTCCTTGGAGAGCCGGGTTTCGATGTTGGATTCCAGCATGTGGGTGTTGTTCCCGTCTGTTTCGGAAAGGAGCCGTCCTTCCCGGCGCATGCGGTCATACAATTCCGTGCCGGGCAGGGCGATCAAAAGCCCCACCATGGCCCGGGCGATGCCGGTTTCCTGGATAAACCGGATCTGGCGTTCGGCGATGTCCTCGGTATCCGAATCGAACCCCAGGATGAACCCGGCCATGACCTCCATGCCGTAGCTCTGGATTTTTTTCACTGCCTGGGGCATGTCGGTTTTCAGGTTGAGGAGCTTGCCGGTTTCGGCCAGTCCCTCCTGGGAGGGCGTTTCGATGCCGATGAACACCTCGTTGAAACCGGCTTTCCTCATGGCCCCCATGAGTTCGTCGTCCGCAGCCAGGTTGATGCTGGCCTCGGTGAAAAACCGGAACGGGTAGCCGTGTTCGGCCTGCCATTCATGCAGGGCGGGGAGTAGTTCCTTTTTCACCCGCCCCTTGTTGCCGATGAAGTTGTCATCCACGATGAACACGGGACCCCGCCACCCCAGGCCGTACAGGGCGTCCATTTCTGCCAAAACGCTTTGGGCGGCCTTCAGGCGCGGGCGGTTGCCGTAAACCTTCCAGATGTTGCAGAACTCGCATTTGAACGGACATCCCCGGGAATACTGGACCGCCATGGAAGCGTAGGCATTGCGATCCAGAAGATCGAAACGAGGCACCGGCGCGTGGCGGATGTCCGGCACGGTGGCCGCCCGGGTCACCCTGGGCGCGGAGCCGGCCCGGAATTTTTCCAGGAAGTCCGCGAAGATATCCTCCGCCTCGCCCAGGACCAGGTAATCCACTTCCTCCATCTCTCCGGAACTGGAGGTGGGGTAGGGGCCTCCGGCCACCATGGTCTTGCCCATGTCCCGGCAGCGGCCAACCACCTGGAGGAAGGACTCCTTCTGGACGATCATGGCGGACAGGAAAACCGTGTCCGCCCATTCCAGGTCCCGATCCGTCAGGCGGGTCACGTTCATGTCCACGATGCGCAAGGCGATGTCCGGGGGGAACATGGCGGCCAGGGTGGCCAGGCCCAGGGGCGGCATGGCGCTTTTCTTGTGGATGAAGCGGAGGCTGTGGGAGTAGCTCCAGTAGGTGTCCTTGGGGACTTCGGGGTAGACCAGAAGGGCCTTTTTCAAATCCGGCATGTTCCATCCTCCCTGTTGAGAACCAAAAACCATGCATCACGTTCTGAACAGGGTAGGGTCCCTGCCGGGAAGGGGAAAGGGGAATGGCGGTTTTTTACAATTGTTTTACAGACTAAGCTCGGGTCGGCAAGGCCTGCCTGTAGAAGGAAGCCGGGAGCCCATCCCCGGAATTTCGGGTACGGACCCAGGTCAAATTTGCCAGTTGGGCCTGTTCCCGGCCCGGTCCCGGACAGCTTCCCCGAGCCATTCTTCCAGGCCCGGGGCCAGGTAGAAACAGGGAGGGAAAAGGTCATCCCCGGACCGGACCACCTCCTCTTGCCGGGCGGTGTCCGTCAGGGCCGGACCGGGGACCAGGAAGTACCCCGACCCCCCAGGATAACGGGAGCCGTGGTAATTTTCCGGACCCGGTCCACGGCGTCCTTCACGGGACCGGCCAGGAATCGCGGGTTTTCCCGGATCTGGTCATCCAGGTTGCGCATGGAAATGCACACCACCCGGGATCAAAGGCAAAAATCCCCCTTTCCAGGACTCCGCAGTCCCCGCCGGCCAGGTTCAGCACCCGGACCTCGTGTCCTGCAACCTGGGCATCGGCGGCCACGCACCCCAAACCCAGGGGCAGGACGGGCATGTTCAGGTTTTCCGTGACCACGTAGACGAGGAGGATGCGCTTGGCGGATCACCGTCCGTTTGAGGTGGGGATCAATCATTCTTTTTTCAGCCTGCAATCCCATAGGAAAAAGCGGCGGACGGACAACACTTCGGCGGCGGTCATTTGTCCGCTTGGCAAGAGGTGGAGAATCTAGTATAGGCAATGACCAGGGGCGGGAGATCCAGCTTGGAGGCTGGCTCCCCATGGCGGGCCCCTGTCTCCGGTCCGCGCCCCACCCCCTTTTTCCCGAGAACATCAATGGTTTTTCTGAGAACTTCAACGGCACAGGGAGCAAGAGCATGATCGTCTGGATCCTGGTGGGCGTCGGGGTGGTGATCCTGATAGGCATCGTGGCGTGGCTGGCCACTCGCGGAAAATCGGACAAGGCGGAGAAACCGTCGGTCGGCAGGAAGGACACTCCCAAGCAGGCACCTGCCAAGAAGGCGGAAGCTCCCAAAAAAGTGGAGTCCGCTCCCAAACCTGCGCCCGCCAAGAAGGCGGAGGCTCCCAAACCCGCGCCGGTGAAAAAAGCGGAGCCTGCCCCCGGGCCCGCGCCTGCGCCCAGGA
>JAHJUF010000277.1 GCA_018829095.1 Pseudomonadota bacterium
CCCCCGGGCACCCGCATGAAGCTCACCCTCTCCGACTCGGTGCTCACCAAGAAATTCCTCCTGTTAAACGCCGACGAAGAAGAGCCCCAGGGCCGGGGATACCTGGTGGACGACCACCCCTTTCTCCACGCCACGGTCCACCGGGCGGCCACGGACATGTGGCGGCTCCTGGGGCCCCGGGTCAGCAACCTGGAAAACAAGGGCATCGTGGACGAGCGGGTCCGGAGCCTCATGGACCAGGGCCGGGCCGCCGCCCGGAAAGCCGGAGAGGCCAGGGATGCCCGGAACTGGTCCGGTTTCTCGGAAAACTCCCGGGCCTCCCTGGCCCTGGCCAGCCGGGTCTATGACCGGGTGGAGAATATCCAGAAGGACGTCCTGTTCGGGGTGCTCTTCTACATCGCCCTGTTCGTGCCCTTTGCGTTCGCGGCCGAGAGGCTCCTGTTCTCCCTGGCCAACATCCACCGGCGCATTCTTGCCTTTCTGGGCATCCTGGCGGCCCTGATCGTGGTGATCTACCAGGTCCACCCGGCTTTCGAGCTGGCCTACAGCCCCCTGGTGGTGATCCTGGCCTTCTTCATCCTGGGGCTCTCCGCCCTGGTCTCGGGGATCATCTTCCTGCGGTTCGAGGGGGAGATGGCGCGGCTCCAGCGCCGGGCTTCGTCCGGGGCCGGGGGGGGGCGCTGGAAGGCCTTTGCGGCGGCCTTCTTCCTGGGGGTCACGAACCTGAGGCGGCGGCGGATGCGCACGGCGCTGACCTGCATCACCCTGGTGATCCTCACCTTCACCATCATGAGTTTCACGGCGGTGAAGAGCGTGCGCCGCCAGGGACAGCTGCCCTTTGCCGATACCGCGCCCTACCGGGGTCTTCTGGTGAAGACCGTGAACTGGCAGGATCTGCCCCCCGAGGCCGGGGGGGTGCTGAAAAACGCCCTTTCCAGCCTGGGGGAAGCCGCGCCCCGGGTGTGGATGGAGCCCGAAGACCGGACCCGGGCCCCCTTTGTGCCCGTGGCCGCCGGTGGCGTGACCCGGGAGGCCCGGGGCCTGGTGGGGCTGTCTTCGGCCGAACCCTCGGCCACCGGGCTGGACCGGGTGCTCCGCTCAGGCCGGTGGTTTTTGCCGGACGAGGACCGGGCCGTGCTCCTGCCCCGGGGTCTGGCCCGTGACCTGGGCATTGCCGAGCCTCTTTCCGGCGAGCCCCGGGTGACCCTCTGGGGCGAATCCTTTACCGTGGTGGGGCTCTTTGACGGCAAGGCCCTGGATGAGGCCGTGGACCTGGACGGCGAGGCCGTGACCCCGGTGATCTTCCCCTCGGAGGCGGCCATGGCCATGACCGAGGTGGAGGCCGAGGCCATGGAGAGCGGGGAGGACGTCAGGGCTTTCCAGAGCCGGTACCAGCACGTTGCCGGGGCCCAGACCGTCATCGTCCCGGCCCGGACGCTGCTGTCCATGGGAGGCAAGCTCAAAGCCGTGGCCGTGGCCGTGCCCCCGGACCGGGACGTGAACCAGCTGGCCACAGACTTTCTGGACCGGTTCAACCTGACCCTCTTTTCCGGCAGCGCCAAGGGCGTGTCCGTGTACCACGCCTCGGACGCCCTTTCCTACAGCGGCGCGCCCAACATCCTGGTGCCCCTTTTCATCTCCGTGTTCATCGTGTTGAACACCATGATCGGCAGCGTGTACGAGCGCAAGCGGGAGATCGGGGTATACACCTCCGTGGGGCTCGCCCCTTCCCACGTGTCTTTCCTCTTCATGGCCGAGGCCATGGCCTTTGGCGTGCTGTCCGTGGTCCTGGGGTACCTCGCGGCCCAGGTATCGGCCCGGCTCTTCGCGGGCACGGCCCTTTGGGCGGGCATCACGGTGAACTATTCGTCCCTGGCCGGAGTGGGGGCCATGGCCCTGGTCATGGCCGTGGTCATGGCCTCCACGGTGTATCCCGCCCGGGTGGCCGGGCGCATCGCCATCCCGGACGTGAACCGGTCCTGGACCCTCCCCCAGGCCCGGGGAAGCCTCCTGGAGGCCGGGCTGCCCTTCCTGCTGCGCTACCGGGAGGCGGGAAGCCTGGCGGGATTCCTCCGGGATTTCTTCGCCAGCCACCAGGACGTGTCCCACGGCGGATTCTCCATCGCGGCCCTGGCCGTGGAGTCCGGCTGCCCCATCCTGCCCGGCCAGGGCCTGGAGGGAGCGGAAAGGGAAAAATGCCAGAAGCGGGGCTGCACCGAAAGGCAATGCCTGACGCTCCGGGCCCGGGTGTGGCTCGCCCCCTTTGACCTGGGGGTGCGCCAGGGCATGGAGATGGAATTCTGCCCCTCAGCCGAGGACCCGGACTTCCTGGAGATCCGGGTGCGCCTTTCCCGGGAAACCGGGGAGGCCCATTCCTGGCGGCGGGTGAACAAGGCCTTCCTGGACCGCGTGCGCCGGGAGATCCTGACCTGGCGGTCCCTTTCCCCGGAGGAAAGGCAGCGTTTCCAGGAACTTCTGGGAGAAGTCGCAGGCCCCGGGGCCAGGCCCGAAGGCGGGGACCAGGGAGGCTTGTCATGAAGCCCGCGCCGCCTGTTCCGGAAAACGCCCCGGTGCGTTACCGGGCCCTGTTCCTGGGTCTATTCCTGGCGCTCGCCCTATGCGCCCTGACCCCGGTGAACAACACCTATCGCCAGGCCACCCTCCTGGGGGGCGGGCACTTCCCCCTGGCCCCGTTCTTCGTGCTGTTGTGGCTCACCCTGGGGGCCGGGCTGTTCCGCAGCCTGTCGGGGCGGGTTCTGTTCACGGGCCGGGAACTCCTGGTGGTCTTCACCCTCATGATCCTGGTGAGCGGCATCGCCTACACGGGCCTGGCCCGGACCTTCTTCATCAACCTCACCGCCCCCTTCCGGTTCGCCACGGCCGGGAACCACTGGCAGGAGATCCTGGGTCCGCTCCTCCCGGCCTCCTGGTACCCCCGGGACCTCGAGGCCGTGCGGCTCCTCTACGACGGCCTGCCCGGGGGCCACTCCATGGGGTGGATGGAGGTGGCCCGGGGCATCCCCTGGGCCGCCTGGGCCCGGCCCCTTTTGGTGTGGTCCGGTTTCGTGCTCCTTTGCTATTTCGTCATGATCTGCATGGTGAACCTCTTCGCCCCCCAGTGGATCGAAAACGAGCGCATGGACTTCCCCCTCATGGCCGTGCCCCAGCTCATGGAGCAGGCCGTGGACTCCGGGGGCCTCATGGGGTTCTTCGCCAACCGCTATTTCCTCACCGGCCTTTGCATCACCGTGGCCCTGCACCTGGTGAACGGCCTGTCCTTTTACTACCCGTCCGTGCCCGCCATCCCCACCCTGATCCTGGCCGGGCCGTATTTCCCCAAGTACGGGCTCTTCTCCGGGTTCTACAAGTTGAAGATTTATATCTACCCGGCTTTCATCGGATTCGCCTTCCTGGTGTCCCGGCGGATCTCGCTCTCCTTCTGGGTGTTTTTCCTGGGCGGGGCGCTTTTCATCGGGGTCCTGGCCGTGCTGGGCTACGCCGTTCCGGCGGCAGCCCTGGGGATCACCTTCGGCCCGGTCCTTTCCCGACCCGAGGAAACCCAGATGATCGGGGCCTACTTCGTGTTCTTCCTGTTTTTGGTGTGGCTCGCCCGGCGGCACCTGGCCGACGCCGTGATGACGGCATTTTCCCGCCGGGCCGCGCCCCGGACCGATTCCCAGTGGATCTCCACCCGGTTTTCCTTTTGGGGCTTTGTCCTGGGGTCGGCTGGGGTGTGCCTGTGGCTGGCCCACTTCGGCCTGGGGTTCCTCCCGGCTCTCCTGCTCACGGCGGCCTTCTTCATCCTGTACCTGGTGGCCACCCGCATCATCTGCCAGGGAGGCGTGGCCTACTTCACCCTCACCGCCGCGCCCACGGACGCCCTGTTCGGCCTTTTCGGCACCCGGTGGATCTCCGGGGCCGGGGTCCTGGCGGCGGCCGTGGTCCAGAAGGTCCTGTTCGTGGACCTGCGGGAGTCCCTCATGCCCTCGGTGCTCCATGCCACCAAGCTCACCGAGGGCCGGGGAGGCAAAAGCAGAATCCTTTTCTTCGCGGCCCTGACCCTGGTTTTGGCTATAGGGGTGTCCCTGGTGGCCATGCTGACCCTGGCCCACCGATATGGTGTGCGGGAACTTTCCATGGACTGGGCCACAGGCACCACCGTGGCGGTGTACGAAAACGTCCGGGTCCTGGCCGAGAGCCCCCAGGGGGCCTCCCACTGGGTCATCGTGTTCTCCCTCATGGGGGCGGGGGTCATGCTCCTTCTGGTGGCCGGGTACCACCGCTTCACCTGGTGGCCCGTGCACCCCCTGGGCTACCTCATGGCGTACAGCTCGGCCATGCGCATCCTCTGGTTCTCGTTCTTCTGCGGATGGGCCGCCAACAGCCTGTGCATGCGCTACGGCGGGGTGGCCCTGTTCAAAAAGCTGAGAAACTTCTTCATCGGTCTCGTGGTGGGGGATTTCCTCATGGGCGGTGCCTTCGCCCTGGCGGGGCTGTTCACCTCGGCCAGCTACCAGGTGCTGCCCAACTGACCACCTACGGACCTCGAGGAGTCCGCCCATGGAAAAACCCATCCGGTCCGGCTTTCGAATCCGCATCCGGGCGCCCCGGGAGAACCTGTTCCCCCTCCTGTGCCCGGTGCGGGAGGAGGAATGGATCGACGGGTGGACCCCGGCGGTCTACCGGGTCTTGAAGAGCCAAAGCGGCTTCGTGGAGATGGACAGCGAGTTCGTGGAGAACAGCCTCATGAAGTTTTTGTTCGGAAAGCCTGGCCTCACCCGATGGGTCACCAGCCGGTACGAACCCGAACGGTTCACCCAGGACTTCACCCTGCACCTTTCGGACCGGGCCGTGCTTCACCGGGCCGTCCGCCTGGAGGAGTTGCCGGACGGAGGCACCTTGATTTCCTGGGGCGACAGCCTGAGTTTTCACCGCGATGCCCCGGGCTCCCTGGGGAGGGCCATCCTCCGGGGCAAGCTGCGCCTTTTCTCCTTTTATCTGGGAAGCATTCTCAAATATTATGGGGAGCACAACCGGATGTTCCGGATGGGTCCCCTGAGGACTTTCCTTTTCCGGCCCCTGGAATAGACGCCAGGAAAGCGGCCCAAGCAGGGTTCCCCCCTTGGAAAAAGGGGGGTTAGGGGGGATTTCTTTTTATTTTCAGATTTTTATCTTTTTTTTGGCTCATCCGGTTTCCGGGAACTTGGCCATAGTCTGGGTGGCGGCGTTCTCACTCCCCGAACAAAAGCAAGAGGCAGGCACGGGTGAAAATTCTCCTGGTACGCAAAAGCTGGAAGAACCAGAAAAAAATCCCCCCTGTCCCCCCTTTTTCCAAGGGGGGAACCCAGCCCGGGCCATTTTTGCCAAAGATCTGTTGTCCG